>JAJOKZ010000019.1 GCA_021129555.1 Minisyncoccota bacterium | reverse complement strand
CATGTTAAACAGGTTTTTGGTCTTTGATACGATTTAGAAAATAATCATTTTGCCACCACTGAAACCATTTAGGGAGGGTGAAGTGAAAAAGGGTGAGCATTGTTATGATGTTCCTTTTCTTTAAATCTTCTAGAAGGCTTCTATAATGTTTGATTTCTTTTTTGTCAAATTCTCCTTCTTTTTTCAATTCTTGCCCCGCAGAATTCCTTTGCAGGGCCTGCAGGATAGAAATCCTCCCAGTCACTATATATATTTCCCCCCTCAACTTGATAAGAGGCAGTGGCAGTACCAAAAAGGAAGTTGTTGGGGAAGGCAAGTTTTTTCATATTTTATTATTTCACCTTTTCTCCTATTATACAATCACCAAAGGCGTGTAATAACACGCCCATGACCTTGTTATTACAACACTGACAAGTTCCCAAAAAGGTACTCTTAATATTCCAAAAACCAATATCTCTCTTTTTTTGTAAGTTCTCTTACAAAAAATATTAAAATGCCATAATAAATAATTGCCAAAATTAAGGGGAGTTGGAAATGAATTCCTAAAAAAGAAAGTTTTGCCAAATGAGAAGCAAGAAAGATAATATAGGCCAAAAGAAGAGAGAGGGGGAAAAATACAAAAATGCTTATTAAAGGAAAAATAAACCCCAAAAAAGTAGCAAGAAACCCAAATCCCAATATTAGGGGTAAAATGGGAAGGATCAATATGTTTGCCAAAATAGAAATAAAGGGAAAATAGGAAAAATAATATAAAAGCAATGGAAGAGTAAATATATAAACTGCAAAATTCATAGAGAGAATTGTTCTTATCTGAAACTCTTTTGGAATAATTTTTAATGTTTGATAGAAAAATGAGCCAAGATAATTAATTCCAAGGGCTGCTAAAAATGAGAGTTGAAAACCAATATCATAAAAAACCAAAGGGTTTATAATAAGCATCAGGCAAGCGGCAAAAAGAAGAAATCTGATACTATCTGGCAATTTTCCAAAAATTTGAGCCAAAATTAGTCCTGCTCCCATAATTGATGCTCTTACAATTGATGGTTGAAATCCAACAAAGAATAAATAAAGAAAAATTGCAAAAATTGCAAAAATCCCTGCCTGTTTTCTCCAAAAACCAAGAGATAAAAATAAACCCATCAAAATTTTTATTAAAATCATAATATGCATCCCAGAGATTGCGGTAATATGTCTTATGCCTGTTTTGTTAAAATCTTCTTTTAAATTTTTTGGCAGATCTTTTTTGTCTCCCAAAATTATTGCTCTAAAAAGATAACTCTCTTTTTGGGGGAGGTGTTCTTCTGCCATTTTTCTTGCCTTCTCTTTTAGGTGAAATATAACCTGCCAAAAGGCTTGAGGATTTTTTATCTTTAAAATCTCTGGATAATAAACAACACTTAAAATTCCCTTTCTTTTTAAATATTTTTGCCAATCAAAATTTTTAAATTTTTGAGGAGTTCTTAATTCACCTTTAATTTTTATTTCCTCGCCTTTTGTATATTTTGTCTCCTTTGAGGTATAAACCAAAACCTTCCCAAAAATATCTTCTGGTTGAAAGACAAATCTCTGAAATTTGTCCTTTATTTCTGGCTCCCCTATTATTCTTCCTTGAAGAACAACATCTTTTTGAGAATTGTTAAGTCCCAGAAGCGGACTTTTTTGCAGATTCTCAACCACAAAACTCCCTCTCAAAAACCCAAAAACAAAAACTAAAAATAAAAGAATCCAAGAAATGTCTTTTTTATAAAATGCAATTGAGAGAAAAATAAAAAACCCTGAAAGCAACCAGAGTTTTGGAAGGAAAAGTGAAGATATAAGACCCAAAACGCAGCAGAGAAGAGAAAAAAAGAAAACCCAAGAGATGCTCATTAAAGCAATTTTATCCCTCTTTTTCTTTAATTAATTCTTTTAATCTAACTTTAAATTCTTTTCTCTCTTTAAACTCTTGTTGTTTTCCCTCATTCCATTGACTTATTGGACGAATATATCCAACAATTCTTGAATAAACCTCACAGGGCTGTTTTATTGTACATTTTGGACAGAAGAAGTGCTCCCCTAATAAATATCCGTGAACCGGACAGACAGAGAAGGTTGGGGTGATGGTAATATATGGAAGATGGAAATTTTCAAAAACCTTTTTTACCAAAATTTTCACTGACTCTACTGATGGCATCCTCTCTCCTAAAAAGATATGGAAAACCGTACCCCCACTATACTTACACTGGAGTTCGTCTTGAAGTTTTAAAGCCTCAAAAATATCATCTGTAAAATTAACCGGGAGTTGGGTTGAGTTACCAGTGATGCAATATTTGTAAGTATTTTTAATTTTTCTTCTCACCAAAATTGTTCGATTTTCTGTTTCAATACACCACACCCTTCCTTCATAATTAACTTCTCTTACATGCAACTTTTTTGAAATTTGATGTTTCTGAAGTCTTCTTTGTTTGTTTGAAACAACTATATGAAAAACCCCTGTTAAATCTCTATAATCGTGCACTGAAACATAACGTCCTGCTTTGATTGCCAATTCCATCAACTGATCTGCCAATTTTGAATTTGCGGTATTAATTACAGAGTAAGTTTTGTATCTTGTCCCATCTCCTTTTACAATAGTATCAATAAGTATTCCGGCCTGCCTTGAAGTAACTTTGTTTAGAATCTCTCTGGGAATCTCTTTTTTATCAATTACTTTACGAATTTCTTTTCCCGCTTCCGCTGGAATTCTAAACAAAATCTCTTTCCTCTCCCTTCCAAAAGTCTTTACTTTATATTCCAATTCCTTGAATTGCAAATTGAGGTTTTTAAGAGTATTTCTTATCTCTAATATACATCCTGGATTTGAAGATTGATAAATTCTAATTCCTGCATTGCCTTTTTCAAAATGACCCTCACTAATAATCCAGGCTAAAAGTTTTATGAAATCATCTGAGAATTTCTTATTCTTTGGAGGTCTTAAAGAAGCCGCCACTCTGATGTTAAAGTAATTGTTTAAATTAGAAGCAAAGGTGAAAACTTCTTTGTGAGGCGCCCCTCGAGGAGAATAAAGAATAAAATGATTTGGGGTGACCAATAAACTTACATATTTATGCTCGATATTAATCATTTTTCTTTTTTTGGGGGGGAATTTGTAAATTTTTATAATCCGCTTATATTCTAAAACTTTCTTCTCTACATTATAGGTGAGAGCCAATTCATCCTTTTGAATCTCATCTATTTTTCTCCATCCTTTATTGGTAAGAATTTCTGTGTCTTCAGAAACACAATTTGTATAGTAGGGAACTTTCTTTGTTCCTGCAGTAATAATGTCAGGGTATCTTTCTTTGTCTTTTTGAGCAAGACGATAGGCAGTATTGTGTAAACAAACTAAACCTTCCCCTCCCAAGAAATTTTCAACCAAATCTCCCTCTACATTAACCTCAAAATCATAAACATATCTTGAACTTTTTATTTTCTTAATAGATTTTATTGGATCCCAATAAACATCACCATTAACTAAAATTTTTAAATTTCTCAATATACCCAAACCCTCTAAATTTTTTCTAGTTAAAGCATGTTTCTTTGTTAAATTTTCTAAAGCAAGTATAATTCGAGGAATTTTTTCTCTTCCTGAATTTTTTATTTTTCCCTCAAACCTATTTTCAAGCACAAATTCATAAAATTTCTTTAAATTTTCAATGCCACTTATTTTCAAGACATAATTCTTTTTCCATTTGGGATTAATTTTATCTTTTCTGTCAACTTTTATTTTTGCTAAAATTCCTAACCTTAAAAGTAAAATATTTAGACCCTGGGCTAAATTTTTTGAATTTGTATAAAGACGCTGATAATAGTCACTTTTTTCTCTTTTTATGTAAACAGAACCACCCCCCAGAGCAAATCCTTTTAAAACTCCACAGATAAATGTTTTTGGGGCAAAGTAAAAGAAGGAAGGGATTTTTTTCTTCTCATCTCTTTGATTCAGCCCAAAAACTTCTTTAATTGTTAAACTTATAATTTTACTTAGAGTGATAATATATTGTTTCTTGAAGCCTCTTTCTTCTTGCTTTTGAGCGCAATTAAAAGTATCCTTTCCAAAAACCCCAGAGAGGCTTTTTTCTATTTCTCGAATTATTTCTTTCTCTGTGTTGGAAATTTGAATTCTATCTCTTTTTTTAGTTTTTAACCACCCCTCCGCTAATAATATTCCTAATAAGAAACCTAAATTTTTATCAAGTTTTATTAAAGTTTTGATCTGGGAAGTGTTCTTTCCTTTTGTCTTTCTATAAAAGAGGGTTGATTTTTCAAGAGTTTTTCTTTTTAGAGGAATATTTAGATTATAAATTAACCTTAAAGGAATAACTTTTCTTTTTCGCCAACATACTTTTATATCCTTCCAGGCAAAACGATAATAATTCTCTGCCCATCTTTTAACTCTTTCTTTGGTAATTAATTCTTCAATAAATTCAGGGGTTGTCTTTAGATACAAATATTTTCTTATTTTTGGATGCTTCCAAAACTCCTCAATTAGATTAAATTCATAATACCTCTCCTCCATTTCGATTCTTTTAGGGATGGCAATCACATCCCCAGGTTTTAGTTCAGAGACTTTTATCTCTTTTGGCAAACCATCCTCCCCGGGGGTAAAAACACTATGATATTTTGTTACCTTAACCCTTCTTCCAGAAAGCGTCTCAATCTGATACATTATGTCTCCTGGATGCCGAATTAGGGCAGTTACTGGAAATTTCTTTATTTTAAGATCCTTTCTTGAAAATCCATAGGTAAATAATTCTCCTTTCTTAAGGGGCAAAACTTCACTTCTGCCTATTCTTTTAACTCTTTCTTTGTATCTTTCTAAATATCTATCTATCAGAGGACCAATTTTTTTAAGTTTAGGATCACTTTGGGAGATTAAGACTTTCTCTTCAGGAGCAAGACTGCTCTCTGCAGGTGTTGCCTCAAGATTATAAATATGACCTGTTTCTTTTTGATATTTCACAAGCCTCTCTCTCATAAAGTCCAAAACCTCCAAGGCAAACTTCCTTCCCCTTTTTGAGACAATATTTTCTCCTAAGAAATTCAAAAGCGCCTCATTCATTCCAACCAAACCAATTGTTGAGAAATGATTTGCCCAATAACTTCCTCTTGCCTTTTTGATATCCTGAAGCCAATATCGGGAATAAGGATAAAGTCCCTTCTCTGTTAAATCTTCAACTGCTTTTCTTTTAATTTCCAGTGCCTCTTTTGCAAGATTCATTACTTCTCCCAATCGTTGGAAGAATTCTCTCTTTGTTTTTGAAAGATAACCAATCCTTGGCAAATTAATGGTGCACACGCCGATGCTTCCTGTGTTGGCCCCCGCTCCAAACAACCCTCCCCCTCCTCGATTGTAGAGTTCTGTCAAGTTTAACCTAAGCCGGCAACACATTGACCTGACATCATCGGGTTTCATTTCAGAATTAATATAATTAGCGAAATAATTTATTCCGTATTTTGCTGATGCCTCAAATATCCCATCAAAAGCCGGTTCATCCCAGGAAAAATTTTTTGTAATATTTATTGTTGGAATGGGAAAATGGAAAGGTCTTCCTTTTCTATCACCCTCCTGATAAATCTCATATAAAGCCTTATTAAAAACTTTCATCTCCTCTTCAAATTCCTGATATATCTCTTTTTGAGGCTTCCCTCCAATAATTACTGGTTGTTTTGAAAAAACTGGAGAGGGCTTGAGATCCAAGGTAATATTTGTAAAAGGGGTCTGAAAACCAACCCTTGTTGGAACTGCCATATTAAATAAAAACTCCTGAAATGCCTGCTTTACCTGGTTGTAATTTAGATTGTCATATCTGATAAATGGAGCCAGAAGGGTATCAAAATTTGAAAAAGCAATCGCACCTGCAACTTCACCTTGGACCGTATACATAAAATTAACAATCTGTCCTAAAGCGACTCTAAAATGTTTTGGAGGCCTTGATTCAATTTTTGTCTTAACACCTCCAAATCCTTTTAATAAAAAATTATATAAATCCCATCCCGTACAATAAGCAGCAAGGGTATCTAAATTATGGATATGAAAATCACCTGATTTTGTTGCCTCTCTTATCTCTTTTGGATAAATTTTATTCAGCCAGTATTTTTTAATGACATGGGAAGTAACATAATGATTTAGCCCCTGCAAAGAGAATGACATATTTGCATTTTCCTGAACCTCCCAATCAAGTTTATCTAAATAATCTTTTACTTTTTCTACCGCCTCCTCTGACAAAAGAGTTGCCTCCCTAATTCTCCTTCTCAGTTCCCTGTATAAAATATAGGCCTTGGCTGCCTTTACTAAATTTTCAAGAATTAAAACCTCCTCTACAATATCCTGAATTTGCTCAACATGGGGAATTTCTTCTTTCTTAAACCTTCTCTTTAATAACTCAACTGCTCTTTCTGTAATTTTTTCTGCAATTTTTCCATCTCCTTCCCCTGAGGAGGTTAATGCCTTAAATACTGCCTCCTTTATTTTTGAAGCATCAAAGGGAACTATTCTTCCATCTCTTTTTTGAACCTTCTCAATTTCTGCCATAATTTAAAAAATTAAAAAATTGTATTTTTTATTATACTTGTCAATAAAAAAATAAGTCAAACTGTGGAAAATTTCTATAAATTTCCACCAATTAAAAGAATTTTGACCTCATCCTCTTTGAAAAGTTTCTCATCCTGAATTGCCCCAAAAATAATCTTTGCCTGCAAAGAGGCCTTCTTTTGAATAATCTTTGCAATTTTTTCTACATCAAAAAGAGTTAATTTTCTCCCTCCAGAAACATTAAACAAAATATTCTTTGCTCCCTCAAAAGAATTTTCCAAAAAGGGAGAATTTAAAGCCATATCTACTGCCTCCTCTACTCTATTTTCTCCTTTGGCATGCCCAATCCCAAAAAATGCTCTTTTTGCTCCTTTTAAGATAGAATTTAGGTCTGCTAAGTCAATATTAATAAGCCCAGGCCTAATTAAGATATCAAGAATTCCAAAAATAATATCTTGAATTATTTTATCTACCAGAAAAAAGGCAGAATCAATATTGAGAGAAGAGTTCTCCTCTTTTGGTAAAATTTTGTCATTTGAGACAACAATCAAAGCATCTAAATTTTCCTCAAGAATTGGTAGAGTTCTTTTTGCAATTTGTTTTCTTTTTTCTCCTTCAAAATAAAAAGGGGAAGTAACAATTCCAAGAGTTAGGGCCTCTGTTTCTTTTGCTAATTTTGCAACAACTGGCAAGGCGCCAGAGCCTGTTCCTCCTCCAAGCCCGGCAAGAAGAAAGATAATATCAGGGCTTCCCAATAAATTTTTTATCTCCTCTTTTGATTCTGTAGCTGCCATCCTTCCAATTTTTGGATCCATTCCTGCCCCAAACCCCCGGGTAATTTTTCTCCCTATCTGAAGTTTTTGGTTAGCCTTTGCTTCTTTTAAATCTTGAAGGTCAGCATTTAGAGCAATAACTTCAATTTGTTTTGGGGGATTAGATTTATAAATTCTTGAAACAATATTCCCTCCTGCCCCTCCAATTCCTATTACCTTAATTTGAGTTTTTCTCTTCATGGAAGAAATACCCTAAACACTTTTTTTATTTTCTCAAAAAATTTACTTCCTTTTTCTTCTGATTCTTCCTCAAACCCTTTTAAAATTAAGCCACAAAGCACTGAAAGAGATGGATCGGGTTGTAAATTAATAAATCCTTTTGGAGAAACTTTTTTTGTGGGCAGACCTGTTTCCTTTTTTGCAAAGTCAACAATACCCTTAAGGTTTGATCCTCCTCCTGTTAAAACTACTCCCGCAGGCAAGGATTTTAACTTTCCAATTTTCTTTAGTTCTTTTTTTATTAGCCCCAAAATCTCTGAAACTCTTGCTTTGCCAGCATTTGCCATCTTTGCTAGAGAAAAGGTAAAAAATTGATTAGGTTTTATCTCTATCTTCTCTTTTCTCCTCGATTTTTTGAAAATATACTCCCCAAATTTAAGCTTTATTTTCTCAGCAATCTCTATCTCTGTCTGAAGAGCAATTGCAATGTCATTTGAAATATGGGAGGAGCCAACAGGCAGAATTGCAAGGTGAATTAAACCCCCTTCCTCAAAGACAGCAATCGAGGTACTTCCTGCCCCAATATCTACCAAAGCCACTCCTAATTCTTTTTGCTGAGGGGTTAAAACTGCTATTGAGGCAGCAATAGGAGAAGGGATAATTTCTGCAATTTCTAAATCTGCACAAAGAATAGCATCAATTAGATTTTTAACATAGGGAGAGAAGGCACAAATTGCCAAAGATTCAACTTCTAATTTTATTCCCTTTAAATTAAGAGGGTTTTTAATACCCCTCTCTCCATCAATAATAAATTCTTTGGGCACAACCTCCAAAACTTCTTTGTTAAAAGGAAGGGTCAAAGATCTGGAGGCCTCAATTACTCTCTCAATATCCTCCTGAGATACTTTTTGATCAGCACGGGAGATAGCAATTGCGCCAGATGTTTGTTTAACAAAGATATGATATCCTCCAATGTTTACAAAAACCTCTTTTAATTCTTTTTGATTCTCTTCAATTAACAAATTTTTTAATTCTAAAACTTTTTGACAAACTTTATCTTTATCAACAATTATTCCCTTTCTTACCCCAAATGAGGGCACCTCTCTAAGGCTTAAAACCTCAATCTGGGAAGAATCTCTCTGTTTTTTGGCTATCATTCCCTTAATCTTATTTGAGCCAATATCAATTGCCCCAATGTAGAGAGGTTTTGTCATAATTAATTAAAAAATGTTTTTAAATACTTCTCCTCTTTCTCAAACATAATCTGGGCATCTTTTTCTTTTTGATGATCGTATCCCAGAAGGTGTAAAAGTCCGTGAATAAAGGTTCTTACAAGTTCTTTTTCAAAATCAAGGTTTTGGCGTTTGGCTCTCTTTTTTACCTCTCTTGGACAGATGAAAATTTCTCCCAACTCACTCCTTGTACCTGGAGGAAAGATAAATTTTCCTTTTTCAGAAATTTGGGAAAAAGATAAAACATCGGTCACCCTGTTTTTCTTTTTATATTTATAATTTAATTTCCTCATCCTATTTGGCCCTATAAAAACCAAGGAGATAACCCCTTTTCTTTTCTCTCCCTCCAAAACCTTTTTGGCAACTTCCCTGAGAAGCTCCTCGTTAATTTTGCGCTCTGTTAAATTATTTATCTCAAGCATACTCTCTTTTATCCTATCAAAACTCAAAAACTTGGGCAAATAAAAAAGCCCCTTTTGGGGGCAGATTGGGGCTAAAGTTTTCCTAACTTTTCTAATTTTTGATAATGTTTTTTTAACTCCTCTCTTCTCAGGGCACTTCTTATTTTAAGTTTTCTGCTTAAAGGTCTTTTGCGATACATCGATTCTCTTGCCTGACTCAAAATTCCACTCTGTTTTAGATGTCTTAAAAACCGATTCACTACCTGTCGTGAATCTTCTCCGTTCTTCTTTTTAATTGCCATTCCCGATTTTGTTTTTCTTGCCGATGTCATATTCATTTATTTTTCTTTAAGAGTTTTTTAATTTCTTTTACGAGTTTCTCTCTTTGAATACTTTCTTGTTTGCCTGTTTCCATATCTCTTAAAATTGAGGCCTTTTTTATTACCTCTTCTTTGCCAATAATTACCACATATTTTATCTTTTTTCTATTAGCAATTTTTAATTGATTAGTCAATGAATCTTTTGTTAAAAGAAATTCAACAGGAATTTTTGCCCTCCAAAACTCCTCTATAAGTTTTAAACTCTCAATTTTTGCCTCATCTCCAAGTTGGGCAATAAGAACTTTTGCCTCTCTTTTTTGTTCCTCTTCAAAAGAAATGTTGTTATCTTTTAAAACCTCAATTATCCTTTCCACTCCTCCTGCAACACCGGCAGCAGGAATATCTTGTTTTCCTATAAGCCTCAAAAGACCATCATACCTTCCCCCTCCTGCCAATGCATTCTGTCTCTTTTGTAAATTTTTTTCTAATATTATTTCAAAAACAGTTTTCGTATAATAATCAAGACCTCTTACAAGATAGGGGTTTAAATTATAAGGAATTTGCAATGCCTCCAAATATTCCAAAACTTTCTCAAAATGATCGTGACATTCTTCGCATAAATAATCTATAATTTGAGGCGCCTCTTTTATAACCTTTTGACATTTTATCTCTTTACAATCCAAAACCCTTAGAGGGTTTTTCTTTAGGCGTCTTTTACAGGTGGCACAGAGAAGGTGCTGGTTATGTTTTAAATATCTTGTCAAGATTTTTTTATAATAAGGCCTGCACTGAGAATCTCCAATACTGTTTATTTCAACTACTATTTTTTTAATTCCTAATTTCTCCAAAATTTTGAGAAAAATCCAAATAATTTCTATCTCGGCTATTGGTTTTTTGGAACCAAAAATCTCAAAATTAATTTGATGAAATTGACGATACCTTCCTGCTTGAGGTTTTTCATATCTAAAAAGAGGGCCTCGGGTATAAAGTTTTACCGGATGAGGCCAAGAAATCATTCCATTCTCAAAATAGGACCGGGCCAGAGATGGGGTAAATTCAGGTCTTAGGGCAAGAATCTCTCCTCCTTTTGTTTTCAAGATATACATTTGTTTTTCAACAATGTCAGTAGTTGCGCCAGTGGACTTTAAAAACAGTTCATAATCCTCAAGAATAGGGGGTTCAATTCTTTTAAATCCATAAAATTGGGCATACTCCTCTGCAAGAGAATATATCTTTTTGTAGTATGCTAAATCCTCGGGTAAAAGGTCTCTTGTGCCAGTGGGGGCTTGGAATTTAAGCCTTGGCTTTTTCATATTAAAAATTTGGGGCTTTTTTGGCAAAGACAGATAAGGGCCAAATTCTTAGGGCAACTTTTCCTATAATTAAACTTCTATCAACCGGGCCAAAAAACCTTGAATCCAAAGAGAAAATTCTATTATCTCCTAAAACAAAATATTGATTTTCTTTTAGATGAATCTCTAATTTTCCCCATGTCTTTGTTCCTTTTTTCAAATATGGCTCTTTTAAAACAAAAGATTTGCCCTCTTTTTCTATAATCACCACCCCGTTTTTTATCTTCACTGTCTCATTTGGCAGGCCAATTATTCTTTTTATTAATCTTTGTCTTAAATTATTTGGATTTCTAAAAACAACTACATCTCCTCTTTGAGGATTTGAAAACCTATAACTAATTTCATCAATGATTAAATAATCAAAATCATGAAAATTGGGCTCCATACTTTGGCCCCTTACAAAAAAAGGCTGAAAAATAAACTCTCTAATTGGAATGACAATTAACAAGGCAATCAAAAAAATTTTTACAATCTCCCAAAAAAATAACAGCGTTTTTTTCATACTCTTAAATTATATTCTCAAAACTTTGAATTTTCAAGGCCTGTGTATTATATTAAAAAAATATGATTCTAATTGTGGGGTTAGGAAATCCTGGCAAAAAATTTTTCCAAACAAGACACAATATTGGATTTCTTTTTTTGGATTATCTAAAAAAATTTGGGAGTTTTCCTTCCTGGAGAAAATCAGAAAAATTGGAGGCAAAAATCTCAAAGGGAAAACTTTTCAAAAAAGATGTTCTTTTAGCAAAACCTCAAACTTTTATAAATAATTCGGGGGAAGCAATTCTAAAAATTAAAAAATTCTATAAGCTTTTAGATGAAAATATTTGGGTTGTCCATGATGATATAGGTCTTGAGGTTGGGAGAATCAAAATTAGCAAAGAAAAAGGTGCCGGAGGTCATAAAGGAGTACAATCAATTATAAACAGTTTAGAAACAAAAAATTTTGTAAGATTTAGGATAGGAATAAGGCCAAGAAAAAAAATTAAAAATTTAAAAAATTTTGTTTTAGAGAAATTTACAAAAGAGGAAAGGAGGGCTTTAAATAGAGCCAAGAGAAAATTTATTCTAGCAATTGAACTTGCTTTGAAAGAAAACCTTGAAAAAGTAATGACAGAGATTAATAAATAATAAAAAATAAGGGACAGCCCTAAGACTGTCCCTTCTTGCCAAAGAACTTGTCAATATCTTTTTGAATATCTTCCTTAGTAGGCCCCGAGGAGGTCCAACGCATTCGGATAATACCCTCTGGATCTATTAGACATAATGAGTCCGTATCCTCTTTGAAACACCAACCTTTTGGAAGTTCAATCCCTTCAATTTCAACCTTCCACACTTCTTTCACCTCCTTTCATTTTAATTTTTAAATTATGCACTTAAATGAAAAATTTGTCAAATTTATCTAAAATAAAAATTGTAAAGGAAAAAGAGTCTCTCTTTCCTGAGTCGCTGAAAAAAATAAAAAATCCCCCAAAAACTTTGTATCTCTTGGGCGATTTGGATATAAAAAACAAACCAATTTTGGCAGTTGTTGGGACAAGAAGGTGCACAGATTATGGCAAAAAAGTTGTCATTAATTTTACAAAAAATTTGGCTGAGGCAGGATTTATCATTGTAAGTGGTCTTGCAAAAGGCATTGACACTTTGGCTCATAAAACCTGCCTTGAATATAAAGGAAAAACAATTGCGGTTTTGGGCTCTGGTCTTGATAGAATCTATCCAAAAGAAAATAAAGTTTTGGCAGAAGAAATTTTAAAGCAGGGAGGGGCAATAATTTCTGAATATCCACCAGGCACCCCCCCAAACCATTTTCACTTTCCTGAAAGAAACAGAATTATTGCAGGGCTTTCTTTGGGAGTTTTGGTAATTGAGGCAAGAGAAAAATCAGGGGCTTTAATTACTGCAGATTGGGCATTTTTACAAAAAAAGCCAGTTTTTGCTGTTCCTGGTCCAATATATGAGGAAACCTCATCTGGTTGCCATCTTTTAATCCAAAAAGGGGCAAAACTTGTAACTTCTCCTGATCAAATTTTGCAATTTTTTGGTGTTTCTTTTAAAAAGAGAAAAACAAAAATTGAGGGAACAGATGAGGAAAAAATTATCTTAAATCTTTTGCTTGACAAAACTCTTCACATTGATCAAATTATTCAGAAAAGCAAGGTTAAACCTCAAAAAGTGTTACAAATTCTTTCGAAATTAGAACTTGAGGGAAAAATTAAAAACCTTGGGGGAAACATCTTCACAATTATATAATCCAAATACACGATCGTGTATTTGTATTATATGTCAGAGAACAAAAATAAAAATTTAGTTATTGTTGAGTCGCCCACAAAGGCAAATACTATTCAAAAATTTTTAGGAAGGGATTTCTCTGTCCTATCTTCTTTTGGACATATAAGAGATTTGCCTGAGAAAAGTTTTGGAGTTGATATCAAAAACAATTTTGAGCCAAAATTTGTAATCCCTCCGAAATCAAGAAAGGTTGTAACATTTTTAAAAAAGGGTGCACAAAACGCGGGCAATGTAATTCTTGCAACTGATGAGGATAGAGAGGGAGAGGCAATTGCTTATCATCTAAAGGAAGTTTTGAATTTAAAAGATTATCAAAGAATTGTTTTCCATGAGATTACAAAACAGGCAATTGAAAATGCTCTAAAAAATCCAAGAAAGATTGATATGAGCCTTGTATATTCTCAGTTTGGAAGGAGGATTTTAGATAGAATTGTTGGCTATATGCTTTCTCCTTTTTTGTGGAAAAAGGTGGCAAGGGGGCTTTCAGCAGGAAGAGTTCAGTCAGTTGCAGTAAGGTTAATTGTTGAAAGAGAAAGAGAGATTGAGAATTTTGTTCCCCAGGAATATTGGACCATTCACGCCCTTCTCAAAAAAACAGAGCAAAGACCTCTGTCAAAGTTGCGGAGCAAAGACCTCTGTCAATTTGAGGCGGTGTTGGTAAAAAAAGACAAAAGAGCAATCTCAAAATTAGAAATAAAATCGAAAAAAGAGGCGGAGGAGATCGTAGGAGATTTAAAAGATGCTGACTTTATAGTCAAAAAAATTGAAAGAAAAGAAATAAAGAAAAATCCTCCCCCACCTTTTATTACCAGCACCCTTCAGCAGGAGGCATGGCAAAAATTGAGATTCTCTGCTAAAAAGACAATGTTTTTGGCGCAAAATTTATATGAGAAAGGATTTATAACTTATCACCGAACTGATTCTTTAAACCTCTCAAAACTAGCCCTCTCCTCGGCAAGAAAGTTTATTGAACAAAATTTTGGAAAAGAATATTGGCAATTCAGAAAGTTCAAAACAAAATCAAGGGTTGCTCAGGAGGCGCATGAAGCAATAAGGCCAACATATGTAACAAATACCCCAAAAAATTTAGAGAAAAAGTTAGAAAAAGATCAGTTAAAACTTTATGATTTGATTTGGAGAAGGTTTCTGGCAACCCAGATGAAAGAGGCGGTTTTTGATTCTGTCTCTGTTTTTATTGGGGCAAAAAACTATGAATTTTTGGCAAAAGGACAAACTTTAAAATTCGATGGCTTTCTCAAGGTTTTACCTCAAAAGTTTGAGGAAAATCTTCTGCCCGACCTCGAAAAAAATGAGAAACTGAAATTGTTAAAACTTCTACCAAAACAACATTTCACCCAACCTCCTCCCCGGTATAATGAGGCAAGTTTAATTAAAACTCTTGAAAAATGTGGAGTTGGCAGACCCTCAACTTATGCCCCGATTATTTCAACAATTCAGGAAAGAAATTATGTTCAAAAAGACGAAAAAAGAAGATTTAAACCAACAGAAATCGGAATAGTTGTAAATGACTTGTTAGTCAAACATTTCCCTGAAATTGTTGACATTCAATTTACTGCAAAAATGGAAGAAGGGCTTGATGAAATTGCTCAGGGCAAAAAGAAATGGCAGGATGTTGTGAAAGAGTTTTATGAACCCTTTGAGGAAAATTTAAAAAAGAAAGAAAAAGAGATATCAAAAAAAGATATTGCCCAAGAAAAAACAGAAAAAATTTGTCCTTTGTGTGGAGCACCAATTATTAAAAAGCTTGGTAAGTTTGGAAAATTCTATGCTTGTTCAAATTTTCCAAAGTGCAAATTTACAGAATCATTAGAAGAAAATCAATTAAAAATAAAGTGTCCAAAATGCAAAGAGGGAAAAATTATTGAGAAACGTACAAGAAAAGGAAAAACTTTCTATGCCTGTGACAAATATCCTGAATGTGACTTTGCCGTCTGGGATAAACCAACAGAAGATATATGCCCAAAATGCGGCTGGCTCTTGATAAAAACAAAAAGGGGGCAGATTAAATGTTCCAACCCGGAATGTAATAACTTTCAAAAGAAAAAATAAGGGACGTTACAACAACGCCCCCCTAGACCTGCTTATTATTGGTGTTCACTCTTTCATAAAGAAAACGTGCCCTATCCACTACCTCTTTACCGATCCATCTTTCAAGTACTTCCTTTAAAGTAACCCCCGTGTCAAGCAATTTAACTATGACACCGAAATAGGTTCTGGTTGAGCAGTTAAAA
>JAJOKZ010000053.1:5851-17694 GCA_021129555.1 Minisyncoccota bacterium | reverse complement strand
ACCAACGAGACCCGGCCTCGTTGGCAATTTCTAAAATGTAGCGAGAACAGTTCTCGTTAGATTTCGTTAGATTTGCTCTAATTTCTAAAATGTATTTCTAAAATGTAGCGAGAACAGTTCTCGTTAGATTTGCTCTACCACAAAATTAATCAGTTTATCTTTTACAAAAATTATTTTTTTGATTTCTTTTCCTTGAAGATGTTTTTGGATTTTTTCTGATTTTAAAGATAGTCCTCTGGCTTCTTCTTCTGAAATCCCAACCGGTGCTTCAATTGTGTCTCTTGCCTTGCCATTGATTTGAACAATTAATTGAAATGTTTCTTCTCTTACGAGTTCTGGATCATATTCTGGCCATTTTTCCTCAAAGATTGACTTATCAGTTTCTTCAATTTGGTGATACAACTCCTCGGCAAAATGAGGCGCAAATGGAGAGAGAATTATTAAAAATTTTTTCCATTCTTTCTTTTCTAATCCTTCTTTACTTTTCTCCAATTCATTAACAAACTCCATCATTTTTGCAACTGCAGTATTGAACTTCATCTCTTCAATATCCTCTGTAACTTTCTTAATAGTTTGATGTAATTTTCTCTGGAGAGAGAAATAATCCTCCCCCTCCTTTATCCTCCCCCTCCCTTTGGGAGGGGGAGGATGGGAGGGGGTGAAATGGGTTTTTTCTTCTGAGAAAGCAATTTTCCAAACTCTCTCCAAAAACCTTCTTGTTCCCAAAATTCCTTTTTCGTCCCAGGCAATTGGTTGATCAAACGGACCCATAAACATCTCATATAATCTAAAAGCATCGGCTCCATATTCTTTTATTAAGTCATCAGGATTAATTACATTTCCTTTTGACTTTGACATTTTCTGACCATCTGGTGCCAAAATTAATCCTTGATTTCTTAATTTCAAAAATGGTTCATCGAATGGCAAAATTCCCTGATCATACAAAAACTTGACCCAAAAACGAGAATACAAAAGATGCAAAACCGCATGTTCAGCCCCCCCAACATAAAAATCAACCGGAAGCCAGTACTCTATTAATTTTTTATCTGCCAATGTTTTTTCATTATTTGGATCAACATATCTTATAAAATACCAGCAAGATCCTGCCCACTGTGGCATTGTGTTTGTTTCTCTTCTGGCCGAAGAACCACATTTTGGACATTTTGTTTCAACCCAATTTCTTATTGAAGCAAGAGGCGATTCTCCTGTGCCGGTTGGCTGATATTTTTCTACTTTCGGCAAGGTTAAAGGCAATTCTTTTTCTGGAACTGCAACCCACCCCGGATTTAAAATTTCTCCCAAAGAATATTCATAATTCTGAATTTGGAATTTAGAATTTGGTGCTTGTTTGGTGCTTGGGATTTGGATATTGGCGCTTTCCACTCGTTTTTTGCACTCATTGCAAAAAACGAGTGGTATTGGTTCTCCCCAATATCTCTGTCTTGAAAAAATCCAATCTCTTAATTTGTAATTAACTGCAAAGCCTGCTAATCCTTTTTCTTTTAACCATTCAACAATTTTTATTTTTGCCTCCTCTGATTTTATTCCGTTAAATTGCCCGGAATTTATCAAAATTCCTTCTCCCTCATATGCCTCTTTTAACCCTCCCCTTCCCTTATCCTCCCCCTCCTTTTGGGAGGGGGAGGATTTAGGAGGGAGTGGGGGTTTTATTACTTCCTTGATTGGCAAATTATATTTTTTCGCAAATTCAAAATCTCTCTGGTCATGAGCAGGCACTCCCATTATCGCGCCATAGCCATAATAAGGTAGAACATAATCAGCAATCCAAATTGGAATTTCTTTTCCGGCTGCAGGATTCACAGCATACGCACCGGTAAATACTCCTGTTTTTTCTTTCTCTTCCTGCCTTTCAACATCTAATTTTTTCTTTGTTTTCTCAATATATTTCTCTACTCCTTCTCTATGCTCTGGTTTTGTTATTTCTAAAACTAATGGATGTTCTGGCGCCAAAACCAAAAATGTCGCCCCAAAAATAGTATCGGGTCTTGTGGTAAACACTTTTATAAATTTAGAGTTTAAGGTTTTAAGTTTAAAGTTAATATCTGCCCCTTCCGACCTTCCAATCCAATTTCTCTGCATCTCTTTAATTTTCTCCGGCCAGTCTAGTTTATCTAAATTTTTAAGCAATTTTTCAGCATAGGCAGTAATTTTTAAAACCCATTGGGGAATCTCTTTTTTGGTAACCTCTACCCCGCATCTCTCACACCTTCCTCCAACTACCTCTTCATTTGCCAGCCCTGTTTTACAAGAAGGACACCAATTAATAGGCAGGGTTTTGTTATATGCAAGTCCCGCATGAAAGAATTTTAAAAAAATCCATTGAGTCCATTTGTAATAATTGGGATCAGTTGTATTAATCTCTCTTGACCAATCATAAGAAAGCCCTATCATTTTCATCTGTTCTTTAAACCGGGCAATATTTTTCTTAGTTGAGATCTCTGGATGAATACCTGTTTTTATTGCATAGTTCTCAGCAGGCAGACCAAAAGCATCCCATCCCATTGGATGTAAAACATTAAAGCCTTTAAGCCGTATATAATGAACTATAACATCAGTAGCAATGTAACCTCTGGGGTGTCCAACATGTAAACCAGCCCCTGATGGATAGGGGAACATATCCAAAATATAAAATTTTGGTTTTTTTGAAAAATCCTTCGCCTCGAAAATACCTTTTTTCTCCCAAAACTCCTGCCATTTCTTTTCAATTTTTTGTGGCTCATATTTTTCCATACTTTGTTTATTCTATCCAAATTTTCCTTTATTTACAATTTTCCAAAAATAATGATCAATAATTAATAATCAATCAAAAAGGCCTGCCCTAATCTCGCCTCTGTCCAACCATCGTTGTGCTTGGAGGTTGCCTCGCAGGCCAGATGAATAATTTCCTGAGGTATTTCTGTAATGTTAATTTTTTCCATCGAGTTGGCAAAAACTATCCGAGATGTTACCTTGATAGTTTATTTTGAGGGTTGAAAGTTTTTGCTTATAATGAAGGTATGTATAAACTTTATAGATTTAGAAACGGGTTGAAATTATTATCTGTTCCTTACAAAGCTACTCAGGCGATCTGTGTTTTAGTTTTGGTAAAGGTTGGCTCAAAATATGAAAAGAAAGAAATAAACGGTATCTCCCATTTTTTGGAGCATATGCTCTTTAAGGGAACAAAAAAACGCCCCAGCCAAAAAGAAGTGGCAGAGGTTTTAGATAAAATTGGAGGAAATTATAACGGTTTTACCTCTGAGGAATATACCGGCTATTATGCAAAGGTTTCAAGAGAGCATTTGGAGACCGCAATTGATTGGGTGGCAGATATTTTTTTAAACTCTCTTATTCCCGAAAAGGAAGTTGATAAAGAAAGAAATGTTATTTTAGAGGAATTAAATATGTACAAAGACAATCCAATGGCAGAGGTTCATCGTCTCTGGAAAAAACTTTTATATGGAGATCAGCCAGCCGGATGGGACATAATTGGTACAAAAGAGAGTTTAAGAAAGATAAAGAGAGAGGGGCTCTTAAATTTTATGAGAAAAAATTATCTTGCTAAAAATACTTTAATTTGTCTGGCAGGCAATTTTCAAGAAGGAAAAATAAAAGAGTTAATTACAAAATATTTCTCAAAAATTCAAAATGGAAAACCTCCAAAAAAAGCAAAGGTTATAGAAAAACAAAAATCCCCCCAACTGCTACTTCAAAAAAGGGATACCCAACAAACCCATCTCTGCATTGGAGTAAGGTCTTTTTCTCTTTTGGATAAAAGAAAATATCCTCTCTCTCTTTTGGCAAGTATTTTGGGAGGAATGATGTCTTCCAGATTGTTTTTAGAAATAAGAGAAAAAAGGGGGCTTGGGTATTATCTCTCAACAAATTATGAAGCAGACCCAGATACAGGATATCTTTCAACATTGCTTGGCGTTGACAATCAAAGAGTGGAAGAAGCAACAAGGATTGTGTTAAAAGAATATAAAAAAGTAAGAGAGAAAGGAGTAAGCAAAGAAGAGTTAGAGAAGGCAAAGGAATATCAAAAAGGAAGAATGGCTCTTTCGTTAGAATCATCAGATGCTCAGGCCTTCTTTTACGGAGTGCAATATGTTTTGCAAAATAAAATAAACACTATCAAAGAGATTTACAAAAAGATTGATAAAGTTGAGAAATCTGATATCCTAAAAGTAGCAAGAGAAATTTTTGTGCCTGAAAAGTTAAATCTTGTAATTTTGGGGCCTCACAAAAATAAAAATAAATTTTTAAAAATTTTAAAAAATTTTTAAAACTATGGAGGAGACAGGTCAGCAAAAAATATTGGAAATCTCTTGGGCAACAATTTTGAGAGTGATTACCGTCCTGGCGGTTTTGTATTTTCTTTTCTTGATAAGAGACCTTTTGGTCTGGTTTTTGTTTGCCTTAATTATTTCGATACTCTTTGATTCGGCAATTAGTTTTCTTCAAAGAAAGTATCTCCCCCGAACATTAGCAGCGATAATAGTATATATGGGAATTTTTATACTTTTGGGAGTGTTCTTATGGCGTCTGACCCCACTTCTTTTAAATGAGTTAATAGTATTTTCCAAATATTTTAGAGAGTATTTTGAAGGCCTCTCCCCTTATTTAAGGGGGCTGGGCATAAAAGCATTTGAAAGTTTTGAAGCATTTACTCAAACTTTAGAATCTATCTTAATAAAAGGTTCTGCAAATATTTTTACTGCTCTTGGTTCCTTTTTTGGGGGGATCTTTTCAGCAGTCACTATTTTTGCTATCGCCTTCTTTTTGTCTATTGAGAAAGAAGGGGTAGAAAAAACAATTTATTTGATAGCCCCAAGGGAATACAAACAAAAGGCCTTAAAAGTTTGGGAAAGAACTAAAAGAAAAATAACCTGGTGGTTTGGAATACGGATTTTGGGATGTCTTTGGGTGGGGATTTTAACAGGAATTACCTGTTTTGTTTTAGATGTAAAATATTCGGCCTTTTTTGGGGTACTGGCAGGCGTCTCTAATTTTATTGCCACCCTTGGACCATTATTTACCGGTGCAATTATTGCCCTTATTATTGCCCTGGAGTCCATCCCCCGGGCTTTAATTTTTGTGGCTATTTTTATTCTTATCCAACAAATAGAAGGACAAGTTCTTCTACCTATCCTTACAAAAAAATTCTTACGCCTTCCTCCAGCCCTTGTGTTAATGGCAATTTTAATTGGAGGACGACTCTGGGGACTTTTGGGGGCAATTTTAGCAATACCTCTAATGGGGATGCTTTTTGAGTTTATAAGGGGAATTCTGGAGAAAAGAAACCATCAACAGAAATTAGAAACCACTCCTCAAAAACCTTTATAAAATGGCAAAACTTTACATTGTTGCCACCCCGATTGGTAATTTAAGAGATATCACTCAGAGAGCAATAGAGACCTTAAAGAAAGTAGATTTAATTCTATCAGAGGATACAAGGAAGGCAAAAATTTTGCTTGGCTTTTTGAATATTAAAAAGCCAATTTTAAGTTATCATCAACATTCTGGTCCAAAAAAGATTGACCAAGTTTTAAAATTATTAAAAGAGGATAAAGATATTGCCCTGATTTCTGAGGCAGGCACTCCAGGAATATCGGATCCCGGAGGTAAATTGGTGGAGATAACGAGAGAGAAGTTAAAAAATGAGGTAGAAATTATTCCAATTCCTGGACCTTCTGCCATTACTGCCCTTGCCTCAGTTTCAGGAATCTCTATGGACAGATTCTTGTTTTTGGGATTTTGTCCAAAAAAGAAAAGGGGTAAATTTTTTCAGGAAATTTTAAGTTCAAAATATCCGGTGATATTTTTTGAATCACCAAAAAGAATTCTCAAAACCCTAAAACAATTGGCTCAGTTAAATGAAAATTTGAAAGTAATTGTTGGAAGAGAATTGACAAAACAGTTTGAAGCAATTTATACAGGAAAAATCGGAGATGTTATAAAAGAGATTCAAGAAACCCCGCAAAAAGGAGAATTCACAATCATTGTCACACAATAAATGAAGAACGATAAATTTTATATCACAACAAGCATTGCCTATACCAACGCTCCTCCTCATATTGGGTTTGCTTTGGAATTGATACAGGCAGATGTTTTGGCAAGATACAACAGGTATCAGAACAATGATGTATATTTTTTAACCGGCACAGATGAACATGGAACAAAGGTTGAAAAGGCAGCAAAAGAGGCGGGTCTGTCTCCCGGAAAATTCGTTGGCCAAATATCTTCAAAATTTAAAGAATTGACCAAAATTTTAAATATTTCAAACACAGATTTTATTAGAACAACTGATACAAAAAGGCATATTCCTGCGGTTCAAAAAGTTTGGCAAACCCTGAGGGCAAAGGGTGATATTTACAAAAAGAAATATAAAGGACTGTATTGTTCGGGATGTGAGGCATTTTTAACAAAAAAGGATTTAGTTGATGGAAAATGCCCCCATCACAAAATCAAACCTCAGATAGTTGAGGAGGAAAATTATTTTTTTAGGTTATCAAAATATCAAAAACAAATAAAAAAAATTATCAAGACCGATCAAATTAAAATTGTCCCAGAAGAAAGAAAAAATGAGATTTTGTCTTTTATTGAAGAAGGTTTAGAAGATATAAGTTTTTCTCGTTCAAAAGAAAAATTGAAATGGGGAATTGAAGTTCCAGACGATTCAACACAAATAATCTATGTCTGGTGCGATGCACTAACAAATTATATCTCCGCTTTGGGTTTTGCTGCCATCTCAGAAAAATTTAAAAAATTCTGGCCAGCAGACATTCATTTAATTGGGAAGGATATTTTAAGATTCCATGCAGTTTATTGGCCGGCAATGCTTTTATCTTTAAATTTACCTCTTCCAAAAACTATTCTTGTTCATGGCTTTATTACGGTTGAGGGTCAGAAAATGTCAAAAAGTTTGGGAAATATTGTTGATCCGTTTAAACTTGTTGAAAAATATGGAACAGATGCAACAAGATACTTCCTTTTGCGGGAAATTCCAACAACAAAGGATGGAGATTTTTCTTATTCAAAATTTGAGAAAAGATATAGCGATGATTTAGCAAGGGGGCTGGGGAATTTGGTGGCAAGAGCAATGGGACTAAAAGTCAAAAGTCAAAAGTCAAAAGTCAAAACCACAACCCAAAACTCAAAAGTGAATCAAATAATTAAAAAAATTAAAGAGAAATATAAAGGGACAATTGAGGGTTATAAACTAAATGAGGCGCTTGCGGTTGTTTGGGAGTTAATTAGTTTTTGTGACAAATATATTGAGGAAAAAAGACTGTGGGAAGAAACCGAAAGAAAGAGAAAAGATATAGAAAATATATTAAAAACAATTCAAGAAATAGCAAGCCTCCTTAAGCCCTTTCTGCCTCAAACCTCTGAAAAAATATTAAATCAACTAAAAGATCAAACTAAAAAAGAAATTCTCTTTCCGAAATTATAATTTATTGATGTAATTCCTTCTCCCAACGATAGGCAATTTTTACATTCACTTTGTATTCAACAATTCTCCCATCTTCAATTGCAACCGCCTGACCAACAATTTTTGCGCCAGTCACATTCTGTTTCTCCTCGCATGCATGATTAATTGCGTTCTGAAGTGCATCTTCAAAACTATTGGGAGAAGTTCCAATTATTTCTTTTACTTTTATAATTGCCATATTTTGACTGATTGACTATTTGACCGATTAACTAAATAGCTATTTTTAACTAATAGATCAACTAATTAGCCAATTGTCAAATAGTCAAATAGTCAATTCGTCAATCAGCAAAACTCGACCTTTATTTAATTATTTCAATTAAGGAATTTTTCTCTTTTCTTGGAGGAGGCGGAGGAGTTTTTATTGGATATCCAACAGGAATAATTGCAACAGGCAAAAGATTCTCAGGCAGGTTTAAAATTTTTTTAATTTTATCTTCATCAAAAGCCCCAACCCAGCAGGTTCCAAGCCCCTCCTCGTAAGCAACAAGCATTAAATTCTGAATACTTGCTGAGACATCGCAAAAAAGATAATTTTCCAACCCTCTTTCTTCATAATATCTCTCAATCCCTTTATCTCCGCAGGCAACAATTACAAGGGGCGCTTCTTCGATAAACATCTGATATAATGAGGCCATTGCTATCTTTTTCTTTAAATTTTTATCAAAGACAAAATAAAATTTCCTCATCTGCCTATTTCCAGCAGACGGTGCCCAAATAATTGCCTCAATTAACTTCTCAATTTTTTCTTCCTCAATTGGATCCGGCTTAAATTTTCTTATGCTTCTTCTCTTTTTTATCATCTCTAAAACACTCATATATTTTATTTTATCATACTTTCAAATCCAGTACGAGGTTTCAAATCCAGTACGAGGCCCGTCCTCGCACTAAACGAGAACGTTTCTCGTCAAATTTGCTTTCTTGTTCTTGGTTTTTCTTCGCCAACGAGGTCGTTTATTTGACGAGAACGTTTCTCGTCAAATTTGCTTTTTTGGTTTCCCTTCGCCAACCTTCACCAACGAGGTCGGGTCTCGTTGGTGATCTCGTTAGTAATTTCAAGTTTTTGGTTTAGATATTCTATCAATTTTTCAACCTCCACCCTTTCCTGTTCCATTGTGTCTCTATCTCTTACAGTGACATCGTTTTGTTTTAGTGTATCAAAATCGATTGTCACACACAACGGTGTTCCAATCTCATCCTGCCTTCTATATCTTCTTCCAATTGAACCAACCTCATCATATTGACACATAAAATGGGGTTGAAGCATCTGATACACCTCTCTTGCTTTTTTAACAATTTCTTCTTTATTTTTAACCAGAGGTAAAACCGCAACCTTTATTGGAGCAAGTGTTTTGTGAAGTTTTAACACTACTTCAACTTCTTTTGTGGCTTTTGTTGTTTTGTTCCTGCCTCCTTTTACTTCTTCATAAGCATCTACTAAAAATGCCAAAAGAGATCTTTCAACCCCAACTGAGGTTTCAATAATATAAGGGATAAATTTCTCTCCAGTTTCTGGATCGGTGTAGGTTAAATCCTCTCCTGAAAATTTTGAATGCCTTGATAAATCCCAGTTTCCTCTGTTGTGAATTCCCTCAATCTCCTGCCAGCCAAAAGGAAACTTGTATTCAATATCCACTTGCCTTTTAGCATAATGAGCCCTTTCTTCCTCTGGCACCTCCCTTGCTCGTAAATGTTCTTTTTTTATTCCCAATTTGATATACCAATTTAGTCTTTCATTCTTCCAATACTCAAACCACTCATCCGGCGTCTGAATTTTGAATTCTGCCCGCCTGCCGGACGGGCAGGAATTTTGCTTGCTCGCCGAAGCTTTGGCGGAGGCGGGAGATTTGAAATTTTTTTGTAGCGGAGCCACAAAAAATTGCATCTCCATCTGCTCAAACTCTCTTGTTCTAAAAATAAAATTCTTTGGAGTAATTTCGTTTCTAAACGATTTGCCAATCTGAGCAATACCAAGGGGCAGTTTTAATCTCATTGAAGTCATTACATTTTTGAAATTTACATAAATTCCCTGACAGGTTTCAGCCCTTAAATACGCAACTGAAGATTCATCCTCAACCGGTCCAACAAAAGTTTTCATCATTAAGTTAAACTTTCTTGGAGGCAAAAGCTCCCCCCCACATTCAGGACACCTTATGTTTTGAATTTGTTTAGGATTTAGGGTTTTTGATTTAGAATTTATAATTTCATCAAAACGAAATCGCCTGTGGCATTTTTTGCACTCAACTAACTCATCGGCAAATCCCGCAGATAGATGTCCTGATGCCTCCCAAACTTTTGGAGACATTAAAATTGCTGCATCAAGTCCAACAATGTTTTCGTGCATCTGAACCATTTCTTTCCACCAAGCCTCTTTTATATTTCTTTTAAGTTCAACCCCAAGAGGTCCAAAATCATAACTTGAAGAAAAACCTCCGTAAATTTCTGAGGAGGGAAAAATAAATCCTCTTCTTTTGCAAAGTGAGATAATTTTCCCCATTAAATTCTCCATAAAACTTATTCGACTATTTTGCCTTTTTCTTCTCCAAAAAATTCTGTTGTAAGAGGCGAAATTTCTTTTGATAGTTCCTGCTCTGTCCACTCATCAATAGCGGTAAATGTTGCCTGATTGATAAGAGTTGCGTAGCCCCCGGCTTGGTCTTTATTTGGCTTTAATCTAATTTGAAAGGCAATCTGATATGGTTCTTCAACTCCTGTCCCAGAAGGCAGTTCTCCTATCTCCCAAAGAATTTCTCTTGTTTTAGAATCAAATGTTAATTTTTGGGGCTCAATTTGACCAGTTAAGCTTATATTCTCGGGCAAAATGGCTCTCATTTTTACATCTTTAAGTTGATTGTAATAGTTTTTAACCCCCCAGATCACTGTAAAAACAGATTCCTGATTCACTCTTGGGGGCAGGGGTCCTTCACTTCCAAAAATTTCATCGTCAATGTATGCTTCTTGAACCAACTCTATTTTAGAATTAATCTTTATGCTAAAAACTCTTTTGGCCCGCCCTAAACGAACTTCGCTCTCAATCCTTGGATTTTTAACTCCCAAATCCTTGTCTTCTTTTAAATTAACCCAAAACTCAACCTCTCCTTTCTCCCCCGGCTCCAAAAACCTAAGAGAGGAAACTTTATCTCCATCCCAGATAATTGTATTATCGCCTGGCGCAAAATTTCCATCAGGGGCTTTTATTGATAAAAGATCTAAGAGATCCCCTCTTAGTTTTACTACTAAAAATAAATCCTGAAAGGGCCTATCTCCAATATTCTTAAAATTGATTTGATAACGCAAAACATCCCCCGGGTTGGCAATATAATCTCTTTTTCCATTAATTGTCTGGTCAATATAAAGAGAGGGTTCAACAAGAAGCACCCTTTTTGATATTTCTTTTAGAGGAACATATTTATTTAAAATGGCAACACCAATTTCTGCCCTAAAAGTCTTCTTTCGCCCCGCCTCCCCATCTAAAATTCCTCTTATAATTATCCTCCCGCCTTCTGCCTTGTTTAACACAGAAACAAGCCACTCATCATCTGATAAACCTTTCGGTTCGCTTTCAGTAAATCTAAAGCTTGAGGGGTAATCTATTTTTATTCTTACATCGCTCAGAGGTAAGTCTATACTTGAGAAATAATTTAAAGAAAATTCGAATTGCTTTCCCGCTTCAATCTCCGATAAAAGATCAAATTCAAAACTTAAAGGAACGCTCTCTATAATTGTTATATGAGAGGTAGTCCAATAATAAGTAGCTTTAATATCTCTTGGCCGAGCATAAAAAGTAACTTTTGCCTCTCTTATTTCTTTTTCTTTTCCAAACAAATATGCCCTGAACTCAAAAGATTCCTCTTCTCCTGGATATACCATTCTATCAAATTGATCTTTCTCAATGGTTCTTCTTAAAATATTTGCATCATCCAAAGGAATCGAAAATTCTGGAAACTCAAACACAAGTCTTGGGTCCTCAAGTCGCACCGAACCATTATTTTTTATTCTAACTATGTATTCAACCTCCTCTCCAACATTTGCAGATTCCGGCCCAATAATTTCTACCTTTACATCCTCTTTTGAATAAATGTTTTTTTGCCAATACCAAAAACTTACTCCTGCCAGAACTAAAAACAAAATTATAAATATAACAAAAATTTTATTTCTCATCTTTTTTGGGTAACAGTTCTTCTAAAAACCTTGTCTTGGTTCTAATTTTTTGTCGCTCAATAAAACTCTTTGCCTGCCTTTTTGCCTTTTTTAGATGTCTTATTGCTTTTTTAAATTCTGAAAGGGTAATATAGGCGCCAAATTCCTTTTTGGGAAAATTTTCTTGCTCCACAGAAATAAGATCTTCTCT
>JAJOKZ010000053.1:0-5751 GCA_021129555.1 Minisyncoccota bacterium | reverse complement strand
CGCCAAATTCCTTTTTGGGAAAATTTTCTTGCTCCACAGAAATAAGATCTTCTCTTGTTAACTTCCCTGCTCCTTGTATCCTTATGGGAGTTTTTATTGCTTTTTTTTTAAGAAACTTCTTAAACTCTCTTCTATGAACATATCTTCTACTTCCAAATAAAGGAGATGGTGGCTTTTTGTGTTCCAAAAACCCTTCTCTTTTTTGCCTCCCTTTATCAGAGGAGAATCTCTCAAGAAGTGTTTTTGTTGCCATCTTTGATATCTTTTGAAATGCTGAGAATATATCCATACTTTATTTTACCCTATTTTATTTTTAAGGTCTAATAATACCAATTAAAAGAGGGGTCTTATCTAAATTTATTTCTCTCTCTTCTAAAATTCTTACATTTTGCGGTTTTTCTTTGAAAAAATATATCTTTTTTGTTCTTGTCTGCTCCAATATCTTTCTTGTATTTTTCTTTAAAACCTCCTCAATATATCTGTTGGTTTTTATGTATACATCTACTTTCTTTTGAGGGGTAAGTTTTGCTTTTTTTCTAAGTTCCTGCAAAACACGAATTAACTCTCTTACTATTCCCTCTTCTTTAAGCTCTCTTGTAATGGTTGTATCTATTTGCATCTCAATTTCTCCTTCTTTTTCATAGATAAATCTAGGTTTTTTCTTTAAAGTTTTTGTAATCCTAATTTCTTTTATATTTAACTCCTCCTCTATAATTTTCAATAAATCTTTTTTAATTTTGGTTTTGAGTTTTATCTCTGCTAGAAGCAGTGGCTGTCTTACCTTAATTTTTATCTTAGACCTCAATTTTAATCCAAAAGCGGCAATCTCTCTTGCAACCCTCATCTTTTCTTCAAGTTTTTTGTCAATAAAATCTTTTTTGCTTTTTGGCCATTCTTCTAAATGAACACTCTGTTTCTTACCTCCCAGATTTTTGTAAATAAACTCAGAAACAAAGGGAACAAAAGGAGCTGTTAGTTTTGAGACTGTAAAAAGCACATAACCCAAAACTTTTTCGGCCTCTCTTAATTCTTTTTTGCCCTTTGATCTTTGAAACCTATCTCGAGAACGCCTAATATACCACAAAGATAAATCTTCAACAATAAATTTCTCTAACATTCTGACGGAACTTACTACATCAAACCTCTCTAATTTTTGAGTAACTTCATCAATAATTGTGTTTAATCTTGAAAGAATCCATCTATCTAATATATTTGTGTTCTTCAAAGTTCTTAAAGCAAATGTTTGTTTTTTGGAAGAATAGGTCTCAAAAAAACGATAACAATTTAAATAGGTCATCAAAAACCCAAAAAGAGACTTCTTTAAATTTTTTTCTGAGAAAAGTTTTGGATAGTCAGGTGGATTTATTGTAAAGAAATACCAGCGTAGAGCATCGGCTCCATATTTTTTAAGCATTTCCCAAGGATCAACTACATTTCCCTTTGATTTTGACATCTTTTGTCCTTTCTCATCTAAAACATGTCCCAAAACTATTACATTTTTATATGGGGGCCCAAATCCAAGAAGAGTTGAAACTGCCAAAAGAGTGTAAAACCATCCTCTTGTCTGGTCAATTGCTTCTGAAATATAGTCGGCCGGAAATTGAATTTTCTTATCAATTAATTTTTTGTTCTCGAAAGGATAGTGCCATTGAGCATAAGGCATTGAACCCGAATCAAACCAGCAATCTATTACCTCTTTTGTTCTTTGCATTTTTCCTTTACATTTTGGGCAAGAAAAAGCAATTTCATCAACCCAGGGGCGATGAAAATCTAATTCCCCTTTTGAATTGTAAGGGAACATTTTCCATTCAATTTTTCTTAACTCTCCTAATTGAATTTTTTTTCTTTCTCTAAATTTTGCTGTTTCTTTTTCATCTAACCCTTTTGTTGCTGTCTCAAGCATCAAAAGTGGAGATTCATGACTTATAATTAAAATTTTTTTGTTTTGATATTTTCTTTCAAGTTCCTTTACAAAATTAAGCATCCTTTTTCTTACATCCAGAAAACTTTCTCCTTTTGGAGCAGGAATTTTAATTCTTCTTAGAGTAAATTCAAAAACACTTAATTTATTTTCTGGATCCCAAAATCTTCCTGCCTCTTTTGTTGGCTTTCCATTTAATTCTCCCTGATCTATCTCTCTTAATTTTTTATCGTAAATAACTTTTAGCCCTAATTCTTTTGCAATAATTTCGGCTGTCTCTTTGCATCTTTTTAAATCTGAAGAAAAAATTAAATCAATGTTTTTCTCTTTTAAAATTTTGGCAATTTTTTGGGCTTGCCTTTTCCCCTTTTTTGTTAAAGAAAGTGGTTTTTTCTCGGGCCAGGATGAATAAAGTCCTTTGGTAATGTTTTCTGCCTCTGCATGTCTTAAAATATAATATTTGTTTGTGCTAAATTTCTGTTTTAAAAGATCTTTTCTTGAACCTATAACAATCTGGTGGCCACAATCTTGACATTTCCATACAGGCAAAGGCGTCCCCCAATATCGCTCTCTTGATATTGCCCAATCTTTTAAATCTTTTAACCATTCTCCAAACCTCCCCTCTTTTATATGTCCAGGAATCCAGTTAATTTTTTGATTATTTTCAATCAATTTCTTTTTCACCTTCTGCATCCTAATAAACCAACTCTTTTTTGCATAATATAAAAGTGAGGTTTTACATCTCCAACAAAACGGATAGTGGTGCTCATATTCCTCTATTTTGAAAAGCTTCCCTTTTTCTTTTAGATGCTTAATAATTAACGGATCTGCTTCTTTCACAAACATCCCCTTCCACCTCTTGACTTTCTCATTAAACTTCCCCTCCTCATCTACCGTCAGAATTATTGGAAATTCTGGTTCATTTGACATTTGACATTTGACATTTGACATTTTTATTAGTTCTATATCTTCCTCTCCAAAAACAGGAGCAATATGAACAAGGCCTGTCCCTTCTTCTTCTGAAACAAAATCTGCTAACAAAACTTTATAAAGGCTTTTGCTCGATATCTCTAAATCTAAAACTTCTTTATCAAATAAAGGCTGATATTCTATTCCCTCTAATTTTTTTCCTTTAAACCGTTTCAAAATTTTAATATTTTCTCCCAAAACTTCTTTTCTTGCCTCAGAAAGAATATAATATTTGCCGTCTTTTTCTGCCAAAATATAATTAAGTTCTGGATGAACAGCAATAGCAACATTTGCGGGCAATGTCCAAGGAGTTGTGGTCCACACCAATAAGTAAATATTTGGTTTTGCCCTGCCTGCCGGCAGGCAGGAGTTTTGAGTTGCGCAAAGCAACGAGGTTGCCGCGCAACTTTTCGTTGTGGTTTTGAGTTTTGAGTTTTGAGTTTTGAGTTTGAATTTTACATATATTGCCGGTTCTTTTATTCTCTTGTATCCTTGAGCAACCTCATGAGAAGACAAAGTTGTACCGCAACGAGGACAATATGGCACCACTTTATAATCCTGATATAAAAACCCCTTATTGGCTATTTGTTTTAAAATCCACCACAAACTCTCAATATATTTGGGGTCATAGGTAATATAGGGGTTTTCCATATCAAGCCAAAAACCTATTCTCTGGGTTAATTCTTGCCAATCATTCACATATTGCCAGACCGATTTTTTGCATTCCTGATTAAATTTATCTATTCCAAATTTCTCAATTTCTTTTTTATTTTTCAATCCCAGTTTTTTCTCAATCTCTAATTCAACCGGCAAGCCATGAGTATCCCAACCCGCCTTTCTTATTACTCTAAACTCCTGCATTGTTTTATATCGACAAATAATATCTTTAAAAGATCTTGCTAAAACATGATGGACTCCGGGCTTTGCATTTGCAGTGGGGGGGCCCTCATAAAAAACAAAATTTCTCTTTCTTTGCAAAAGAGATTTTTGGAAAATTTTTTTCTTTTTCCAAAACAAAAGAATCTCTTTTTCTTTCTCAGGCCAATTTTCTCTCATATTTCTCTAATTTTCTAAATTAACATTTTGTTCTCTTTTTTTCAACAAAACTACATCCTCTTTAGCAGAGAAATTCCCAAAAGTTTCAATAAATTCTCAAAAACTACTTCTGTTGCCAAAACTAGTTTCATCCTTAAGAAAGTTAATTCTTCATCCTTGCTTATAACCCTACACTCCTGATAAAATTGATGAAAAACTCCTGCCAAATCTTTTGCATAATGGGTTAATCTATGAACCTGATAATTTTGAGCAATTTCTTCTATAATCTCTGGAAAGATTGCCAATTTTTTTATAAGTTCTAATTCTTTGGGGTGACTAAACAGTTTTGAGTTTTGAGTTGCGCAAAGCAACGAGGTTGCCGCGCAACTTTTCGTTGTGGTTTTGAGTTTTGAGTTTTGAGTTTTGAGTTTTTGTAAGATACTATTTGCCCTCACATAGGCATACTGAATATAATAAACAGGATTTTTTAGCGACTCTTCTCTTGCTAAATCTAGGTCAAAGTCCATATGAGTGTTTAAATTTTTTTGGAGATAAAAAAATTTTGCCACGTCTAAACCTACCTCATCTATAAGCTCCTCTAATGTAATAATCTCTCCCTTTCTTTTTGAGAGTTTTTTTCCACTTTTCAAAGTCACAATTTGCGAGATTAAAACATCAAACTCACCTTTAAATTTCAACATCTTCATTGTTGCCTTCATTTTTGAGACATGGGCTTGATGATCTGCTCCCCAAATATTGATAATCTTTTTAAACCCTCTTTTAATTTTGTCTCTATGATAAACCATATCTGACATCAGATAAGTGGGTTGGTCGTTTTCTCTTATTACCACCCAATCTTTTTTTTCTCCAAATTTTGAGGTTTTAATCCATAAAGCCCCATCTTTTTGATAAAGCAACCCTCTTCTTTTTAACTCTTTAATTGTTTTTTTAATCTCACTTTTCTGATAAAAACTTTCCTCTTCAATCCAATTATCAAACCTAATTTTTAATTTTTTTTCAATAAATTTTTTGATGTCTTTTTGAATCTCTCTTGCCAATAAATACCCTGCCCCTCTTTCATCTTTTGTTCTCCTTAGTTTTCCTTGAAGTTTTTTAATTTTTTCTTTTAAATAATCACTTAGATACGCCCTTCCTTTTCCCATAGCCGCCTTTCCCAAAATCTGAATTTGGGTATTTGTTTTTGCATTGTTTATATAATACTCTCTTTCCACTTCAAAACCGGCAAATTCTAAAATATTTGCCAAAACATCTCCAAAAAAAGCACCTCTTCCGTTTCCAATATGCAAAGGGCCTGTTGGATTGGCAGAGATAAATTCAATATTTGTTTTTTTCTTTTTCCCCAAATTTGTTCTTCCAAAACCCTTTCCTTTTTTGATAATTTCATCAACCAGCTTGCAAAGATATTTTTTTGAGATAAAAAAATTAATAAATCCGTCTTTTATCTCTATCTTTTCAAAAAGGCCTTTTTCTTTGTTTTTAATGCTTTTTTTTATTAATTTTGCAATCTCAATTGGATTTTTTTTATTTTTTTTGGCAAGAATTAGGGCAATATTTGTAGCATAATCCCCGTGCCTTCTTTCTTTTGGACGCTCTATCTCAATCAATTCTTTATCAAATTTTAAAACCCCTTCTTTTTTAAGCTCTTCCAAGGCTTTCTTAATTAATTTTTGAATTTCTTTTTTTAGCATCAATTTTAGTTTAACCCCCCTTTCCTTCTTTTGTCCATCCCGAAAACTGCCCGAGGTCTTTGCCGTGTCAAGCAATTTAACTATGACACCGAAATAGGTTCTGGTTGAGCAGTTAAA
>JAJOKZ010000007.1 GCA_021129555.1 Minisyncoccota bacterium | reverse complement strand
TTACTATTTCTAAAATTTATTTCTAAAATTTTGCTAGGTCGTTTCTAAAATTTTGATAGGTTGGACCTAGCAAAATTGGCGAGGCGGGACCTAACAAGATTAGTAAGAGGATGGATGCCTAAAAATTTGCCAAAATGTAAATTTTGTTTTAATATCAAGAAAGTCAAAAATATGGGAGAGAAATTTATCATCCAAGGAGCAAAACCTCTCAAGGGGGAAATTTCAGTGGTGGGCGCCAAAAACGCTGCTTTTCCGGTATTGGCTGCTTCTCTTTTGGCAAGAAAACCCTGTATAATTGATAATCTGCCCAAAATTTTAGATGTTTTAAATTTTATTGAGATTATAAAAAGTTTAGGGGCAGAAGTTTTGTGGTTAGATGAGAGAAAAATTCAGGTAAGGGCAGAAAATATCCAACCCAAAAATTTAGATAAAAAATTGGTCTCAAAGTTAAGAGGATCAGTTTTACTAATCGGATCTCTTCTTGCCAATTTCAAAGAGATAGAAATGCCCCAACCCGGTGGTTGCTTAATTGGGGCAAGACCTATTACCACTCATTTAGATGCTTTTTCACAATTAAAAGTTGAGATTATTCCAAAAGAGGAGAGTTTCTTGTTTTTAAGACCGGAAAAAGAGGAAGAGGAAAGGGCAGTCATTTTAAATGAGTTTAGTGTGACAGCTACAGAGAATATTCTTTTATATCTTGCAACTTCTCAAAAAGAGACAGTTATCAAATGTGCTGATGGAGATTATCCTGTCCAAGAACTAATAAAAGTCTTAAGAAAGATGGGGGTAGAAATTGAGGTTTTAGATGCTCATACCTACAAAATAAGAGGGAAAAAAGAACTTGAAGGATTTGAACATAAGTTAATGTATGATCCAATTGAGGCAGGAACTTTTATTTTAATGGCTGCTGCTACAAAAGGAGAAATAATAGTTAAAAATGTTGAATTTAAATTTTTGGAATTAGCTCTAAAAAGATTAAAAAATTTCGGCCTCCCGTTTGAAAGAATTGATAAATCAACTCTAAAAGTAAAATCTTGGAGCAACTTAAAGGTCGACAAGGTTCAGGCCCTTCCTTATCCGGGAATCCCTACAGATTTATTGCCTCTTTTTGGGGTTTTGGCAACCCAAACCGAAGGTCTTACCCTTTTGCATGACCCCTTATACGAGAATCGATTAAAATATTTAGAAGAACTAAACAAAATGGGGGCCCAGATTATTTTTGCAGATCCTCATCGGGCAATTGTCAATGGCCAGACCCCTCTTTTTGGAATTGAAGTTTCCTCTCCTGACATCAGAGGAGGAGTATCTTTAATTGCCGGGGCCTTAATTGCAAAAGGGGAAACAATTATTAATAACGTTTATCAAATTGATAGAGGTTATGAGAGAATTGAGGAAAGGCTTCAAAGAATAGGGGCGAAGATTGACAGGTTGACTGATTGACTGATTGGCAAATTGACAGATTAGCCAATTAGTCATTTAGCCAAATGGTCAAATAGTCAAACCATGTTTATTCAAAAAATAGGAATTGATCTTGGAACCTGTAACTCCCTTGTCTGGGTGCCAAAAAAAGGGATTGTTTTAAATGAACCCTCAGTTGTTGCAATCTCAGTTGATGAAAACAAAATTTTAGCAGTTGGAAAAGAGGCAAAAGAGATGACCGGCAGAACCCCAGAAACTATTAGAGTTTTTCGTCCCCTAAAAGATGGGGTGATTGCAGATTATAGAGTAACTTTGGCAATGTTGAGATATTTTATCAACAAAACAAAGCCCTGGTATCAGATTTTTAAGCCAGAACTTATTATCTCTGTTCCTGCAGGAATTACCTCAACCGAGAAAAGAGCAGTCATTGAGGCAGCAATTGAGGCGGGGGCAAAGGCAGCCTATGTTGCAAAAGAGCCAATTCTGGGAGCAATTGGGGCAGGAATTCCTATAAATAGTTGTTCAGGGCATCTAATTATTGATATAGGCGGAGGAACAACTGAGGTAGCAGTAATCTCTCTTGGAGGAATTGTGACGGTAAATTCGGTAAGGGTGGCTGGAGACAAAATGAACCTTGCCATTTCTGATTATATTAAAAAGAAGCATAATTTGATTATTGGAGAGCAGACAGCAGAGGATATAAAAATAAAAATTGGGACAGCAATTTTTGAGAAGAAAGAAAAGGAGATGGAGGTAAAGGGGAGAGATTTGCTTTCCGGCCTCCCAAAAGTAATTAAGGTAACCTCAAATGAAGTTTGCGAGGCAATAAGCCAGGTTTTAGATGAAATTATTCAGGCAATTAAAGTAGTTTTGCGCTCCACCCCTCCTGAACTTGCAGCCGATATTATGGATAAAGGAATGGTAGCATCTGGGGGAGGAGCGCTTCTAAGAAATATTGATCAACTAATTGCTAAAAAAACAGGAGTTCCTTGCTTTATTGCCGATGAGTCACTTTTCTGCGTGGCAAAAGGCACAGGGATAGTTTTGGAAAATTTAGACGTTTATAAAAAAAGTATAATGACAAAAACCAGATGATAAATATTTCCAAAAAACAATGGAATTTTTTGGTAGATAGCGCAAAACTTGGAAAGATATCCCATGCCTATTTGTTTGTAGGACCCCAAAGCATTGAAAAAAAAAGAGTTGCTTTTGATTTTGCCAAATTTTTGAATTGCCAAAAAACAGTTAACAATCAACCCTGCAATCATTGTCAGGTTTGTTATCAGATTGAAAAAAAGATATGGCCCAATTTAATTTTTATTGAACCGGAGAATTCTTTAATTTCCATTGAAAAAATCCGCCAATTAAAAGAAAAGCTTTCTTTAACCTCAGAAAAACATTTTTTCAAAATAGCAATAATTGAAAAAGCCCACCTTCTTACCTTCGATGCTCAAAGTGCTCTTCTAAAACAATTAGAGGAGCCAAAAGGGAGAACAGTAATTATCCTTCTATCTGAATATCCTTTTAAAATTCTTCCCACAATTCGCTCCCGATGTCAGAGGATTGAGTTTCTTTCAATTTTTGATAACGAAAAAAAGGCAGAAGAGACAGAAGAAGTAGTTAAAAGAATTGAGCGCCTAAAATACCAATCAATTTATTCAAGGTTTTTGTATGCCAAAGAAATTGCAAAAAATAAAAAATTAGAAGAAATAATTGAAGGATGGCTTTATTATTTTAGAGAATTGATGCATAAAGAATTAAAGGGAGAAAAGATTGGTTCTTGGTCAAAAAATGAACTAAAAAAATTCCTATCAAATTTACAAGAGGCCTATTTTTTAATTACAACCTCAAATGTTAAACCCCAATTAATTTTAGAATTATTATTTTTAGATCTATGAATGAAATTATTCAAAGGCAAAAACAGGAGTTTGAAAAAATTATTCAAAGATTAAAAGAGAGAATTCAAAAAATAAGAACCGGTAGGGCAACACCTGCCTTAGTTGAGGATTTAATAGTAGATTATTACGGAACAAAAGTTAAACTTAAACAGATTGCAGCCATTTTGTGCCCTGAGCCAAGAGAAATTTTAATTCAACCCTGGGATAAAAATACAATTGAGGCAATTGAAAAGGCGCTAATGCAGGCAGATCTTGGTACCTCTCCCATAGTGGAGAAAGAAAATATCCGAATTAAACTCCCTCCTTTAACTGAGGAATTTAGAAAAAATTTAGTAGCAAAACTTGGAAAGGAAAAAGAAGAGGCAAGAGAGGGGGTAAGGCGTTCAAGGGATGAAATTTTAAGAAAAATTACAAAACTTTTTGAGGAAAAAGAAATTTCCGAAGATGAAAAGTTTAGATTAAAAGAAAAAATTCAAGAGGTGGTTGATGAATATAATCAAAAAATAGAAGAAATTATTCAACAAAAAACAAAAGAGATTATAGAATCATGATTTTGGAGTTTATAATTTTTATTTTAATTTTGGGTTTTTTAATTTTTATTCATGAGTTTTTTCATTTTCTGACAGCCAAAAAATCAGGGGTTTTGGTTGAAGAATTTGGTTTTGGCCTACCTCCTCGTATTTTTGGAAAAAAAATAGGAGAGACAATTTATTCAATAAATCTTTTACCCTTTGGAGGATTTGTAAGATTGTATGGAGAGGAGAGAAGAATAGAAGATAAGAGAAGTTTTAGTGCTCAGAGACCCAAAATTAAAACAAAAATACTCTTGGCAGGAGTTTTGGCAAATTTTTTATTAGCAGTAATTTTATTCTATCTAGTTTTGGGAGCGGAAAATTTCGAAGTTTATTTACCCTCAATTTTTGATCAGAGATTTTTACTTGGAAAAGAAGAAAGATATCCAATTATTGCCTATGTTGCTAAAAATTCTCCAGCAGAGAGAGCAGGGTTAAGAGAATATGATTTAATAATTCAAGCAAATAATCAAAAATTTGAGAGAGGGGAAAAATTTGCCGAGTTTGTTAACCAAAATAGGGGCAAAAAAATTATTTTGGAAGTGAGAAATTTAAAAGAAAAAATGAAGAGGGAGGTAGAGATTGTTCCAAGAGAAAACCCTCCAAAAGGAGAGGGGCCTCTTGGAATCAAAATTGGGCTTGTATCTTACCTTCAATATAAAAAGATATCTGAGAAAATTTTTTCTGGGTTTTTGCACTCAATCAATGTTTTAGATTATTCATTCAGAATTTTTGGAAAATTAGTAAAATTATCATTTCAAAAGGCAACAATTGAACCAATTGCTGAATCTGTTACTGGCCCTGTTGGTATTTTCTTTTTAGTAAAGACAACTTTCAAAGAAGGAATAATTGCCCTTTTGGGTTTGGTGGCACTTTTATCTCTTTCCCTTGGGATAATTAATCTTTTACCAATTCCAGCTACAGATGGGGGAAGGATGATTTTTGTTTTATATGAAGGTTTGTTTAAAAGACCGGTTCCTGAAAAATTTGAGAGAAATTTTAATTTAGCAGGGTACTTTTTACTTCTTCTGCTTCTATTTTTAATTACCTTCAAAGACATTAAACAATTTTTCTTACAATGAGGCAGTCAAAATTATTTTACAAAACCCAAAAAATCCTCTCAGAAAAAATTGAGGTGATCTCTCATCAATTGCTTTTAAGAGGCGGATTTATTGATCAGTTAGCCTCCGGAATTTATAATTTACTTCCTCTGGGATTTTTGGTTCACAAAAAAATTGAAAAAATCATCAGAGAGGAAATGATAAAAATTGGAGCACAGGAGGTGTTTTTGCCAGCCCTTCACCCAAAAAGTATCTGGCAGACAACAGGAAGATGGGAGACAATGGATGCTTTATTTAAATTAAAAGACAGACATAAAAAAAATTTTGCTTTAGGCCCAACTCATGAGGAGGTAATTGTTCAGATTGTTAAAAGAAGGGTCCAGTCCTGGAAAGATTTACCAATTTATCTTTTTCAGATTCAGACCAAATTTAGAAATGAGATAAGATTTTTTGGAGGACTTTTGCGGGCAAGAGAATTTGTGATGAAGGATTTGTATAGTTTTCACTCAACCCAAGAAGATTTTGAGAAATATTACAAAAAAGTTATTTCTACTTATTTTAGAATTTTTAAAAGATGCGGGATAAAAACAAAATTGGTTGAGGCATCTGCTGCTGGATTTACAAAAGGATTTAGTCATGAATTTCAGGCAATAACTTCAGTTGGCGAGGATACGATATTTTATTGTTCTTCTTGTGATTTTGCTCAAAACAAAGAAATTGCAGAAGTGAAAGAGGGAGATATTTGCCCAAAATGTAAAAAAGGAAAAATTATAAAAGAGAGGGGAATTGAGGTAGGGAATATTTTTCCTCTGGGCACTACCTATTCTAAAAAATTAAATGCTTATTTTATTGATAAAGATGGAAAGAAAAAATTTATTATTATGGGATGTTATGGAATTGGTCTTGGAAGATTGATGGCAACAATTGTTGAGTTGAACCATGATAAAAATGGTATCATCTGGCCAAAAGAGGTAGCCCCATTTTTAATTCATTTAATTCCAGTTGAAATAAGAGACAAAAAAGTGAAAAACGGAGCAGAAAAAATATATCAAAATTTACAGAAAAATTCGTATGAAGTATTATATGATGATAGAAAAGATGCAAGTCCAGGAGAAAAATTTGTTGAGTCAGATCTTTTGGGAATTCCAATAAGAGTTGTAATTAGTAAAAAAACCCTTAAAAATAATGAGGTTGAGATTAAAGAGAGAGCAAAAAAGAAGGCTCAATTGGTAAAAATTAAAAAACTTCAAGAATTTTTGAAAAAATATGTTTGAAAAATTTTTCTCAAAATTAGGAAAAGATATTGCAATTGATTTGGGAACTGCTAATACGTTGGTTTATGTAAAAGGGGAGGGGATTGTAATACGGGAGCCATCGGTTGTGGCAATTAATCAAAAGACAGGTCAGATTTTGGCAATAGGAAGAGAGGCAAAGAAAATGGTTGGAAGAACTCCGGCAAATATTGTGGCCACAAGGCCTTTAAAGAATGGGGTAATTTCTGATTTTGAGGTAGCAGAACAGATGCTCAAATATTTTGTTCAAAAGGTTTATCAGAACAAAGTTATCTTGCCAAGACCCAGGCTTATTATTGGGATTCCCTGTGGATTAACTGAGGTTGAAAAAAGAGCAGTAAGAGAGGCGGGCAAAAACGCAAGAGCAAGAAATGTATTCTTGATAGAACAACCAATGGCAGCAGCAATTGGAGCAAAATTGCCGGTACAGGAGGCAGGAGGAAATTTGGTTGTAGATATTGGAGGGGGGACAACCGAGATCGCGGTTATCTCTCTTGGTGGGATTGTCTTATCAAAAAGTTTAAAAATAGCAGGTGATAAACTTAATCAAGATGTTATTGATTTTGTTGAAGAGGAATACAAACTTTTAATAGGAGAGAAAACAGCAGAAGAGGCAAAGATAAAGCTTGGTAATGCTTATTTTTTCAAGAAAAAAGGGTCAAGGAAAGAGAAAAGAGAAATGCCAATCAGGGGAAGGAATTTAATCTCGGGTTTGCCAGAGGAAGTAGTTGTAAATGAGGATGATATAAGAAGGGCGATTGAGAGATCAGTAAAAGAAATTGTAGTAGAGATTAAAAATGCAATTGAGGAAACTCCACCAGAACTTGTGGCAGATATTATGCTTAAAGGAATTTATTTAACAGGTGGGGGAGCAATGCTGAAAGGTTTAGATACATTAATTGCAAGAGAGACAAGAATTCCAACAAGAGTTGTTGAGGATCCATTAACTGCGGTTGTAAGGGGGGCGGGAGCAGTTCTGGAAAATTTAGATGAATTAGAAGATGTTTTAACTCAACTTGAGGAAACAGAAATTCCAAAAGAATAAAAATATGCTTAAAAGAGAAGAGGTTAAACATGTAGCAAAACTGGCAAGAATTGAACTCTCAGAGAAAGAAATTCAAAAAATGCAAAAAGAGCTTGCAAAAATTTTAGATTATGTTGAACAACTAAAAGAGGTAGATATTGAGAATTTGGAGCCAACAACTCATTCTACTTTGATTAAAAATGTTTTTCGCAAAGACACACCTTTAATATATCAAGAAAGTGAAAAATTGATTGAAGTCGCCCCTCAAAAAGAAGAAAGATTTATTAAAACAAAACCTGTTTTAAAATAATGGAGATTTTGAATCTCTCAATTAAAGAGATACACAAAGGACTAATTGAGAAAAAATTCTCTGCGAAAGAAGTTGTTGAAGTATTTTTGGAAAGGATTGAGCGTCAAAATTCCAAATTAAATGCATTTTTGGAGGTTTTTTCAAAAGAGGCAAAAGAAGAGGCAGAAAAGATAGATAAGGCAATTCTTTCAGGAGAGAAAATTTCTCTCCTTGGAGGAATTCCCTGCGCCATAAAAGACAATATCTTAGTAAAAGGAAAAAGATGCACTGCCGGCTCAAAAATTCTTGAAAACTACATTGCCACATACGATGCCACAGTGGTAAAAAAACTCAAAAAAGAAGGGGCAATCATTCTTGGAAAAACAAATATGGATGAATTTGCAATGGGATCATCTGGGGAACATTCTGCCTTTGGGGAGACAAAAAATCCAAATAATTTAGAATATGTGCCGGGTGGTTCATCTTCTGGATCTGCAGCAGCAGTTTCTGCAAAAATGTGCGTCTTTGCTTTAGGGTCAGATACCGGAGGCTCTGTTAGACAGCCGGCCTCTTTTTGTGGAATTGTTGGGTTAAAACCTACATACGGTGCAGTTTCTCGTTTTGGCTTAATTGCAATGGCCTCCTCTTTAGATCAAATAGGGCTTTTTGCCAGAAATGTTGAGGATACAGAGATTGTTTTTTTAGCAATTAAAGGAAAAGATAAGCGAGATGCCACAAGTTGGGAGAAAGAAGAGGAAAAAGAAATTCCTCCAACAAAGATGAGGATTGGTATTCCAAGAGAATGTTTTGGCCAAGGTATTCAAAAAGAGGTAATTGAGGGATTTAAAGAGGCGGTCTTCCTTTTGGAAAAGGAAAAAATTCAAATTGAGGAAATTGAAATTCCTTCTTTGCAATATGGAGTTGCCTGCTATTATATTGTTATGCCATCTGAGGTTTCAAGTAATCTAGCAAGATATGATGGGATAAAATATGGAAAGAGCCGAGAGGAAGCAGAGAATTTGATGGAGTTGTATTGTAAAACACGAGCAGAGTTTTTGGGGGAGGAAGTCAAAAGGAGGATTATGCTTGGAACCTATTGTTTATCCGCTGGTTATTATGAGGCCTATTATTTAAGAGCCCAGAAAGTAAGAACAAAAATTGCAAATGATTTTAAAGAAACCTTCCAAAAAGTTGATTTAATTTTAACCTCCACCTCTCCAACTCTATCTTTTAAATTTAAAGAAAAATTAGAAGATCCCTTATCAATGTATATGGCAGATTATTTAACAGTCCCTGTAAATTTAGCAGGCCTGCCAGCAATTTCTTTGCCTTTTAAAGAAATAAACAATCTGCCCTTTGGAGTTCAGGCAATCGCCCCACCCTTTTGTGAAAAAAAATTATTCAATTTTGGTAAATTTTTTGAAAAATTATGCTAGAGTTAAACAATTTTTTAGAAATTATTATTCCTGAGAGACTTCCCGCGTGGGCAGTAGCAATTAAAATATTTCTGATTGCTTTCTCTTTACTTTTGTTGGCAGGAATTGTTTATTTTTCAATTTTTACTGATTATTTCTATTACAAGTATTTTGAGGCCTTGGATGACTGGTATGAATTTAAAAGAAGAAAAAAAGAAAAAGAAAGCAAAAAAAGGAAGATGGAGGCGAAGATCTCTTTTGTTGGCGAAGAAAAAAAAGAAGAAGTTCAGGATAATTTATGGGAGAGGATTTCTAAGAGAATAAAAGAAGGAAGAGATATAGGATTGAAGATGGCCTTAATTGATGCAGATAAATTGGTTAATCAAAAATTAGAGGAGATGGGGTGTGAGGGAAGAGATTTAAGGGAGAAGATAAAAAACTTAGATAAAAAAACATTACCAAACTTAGGGGAATTAGAAAAAGCCAGAGAATTACTTGAGGAGGTTTTAAGCGAAAAAAGAGAAGTAAAAAAAGATGAGATAGGGAAGGCAATTGATACCTACAAGAAAGCATACGATCATCTTACAGGAAAATTTGCAAAATAAACCCTTGATTTGAGTTTTAAATTAGGGTATAAATTATTTATAGCGGGGTAGAGAAGTAGTATCTCGCGGGTCTCATAAGCCCGAGACGCCGGTGCAATTCCGGCCCCCGCAACCACGCAAAATTCGCTCACTTCGTTCGCTCATCGCGTGGCAAGCGCAAAAAGGGGGCTTTGGGATGGAGATTAAAAGCCACAAAAATATAATTTTGCGTGAGCCGCGCGATGAGTTAGTGAGCGAAAGCGAACTAACGAATTTTGCGCGGCCAAGATCAATAATTTAAGAGAACCTTTTTAAGATAAGTTTATAGATTATGTTTTACTATGTTTATGTTCTTCAAAACATCAATACAGGAATGATTTATAAAAGAATTATTTAAAAGAGAACTAAAATTTGCCGGTGTAGCTTGGTGGTTGGGGCGACTCCCTCACAATATTCCCTGGCTGCGTAGCTCAGATGGTTAGAGCGGCGGCTTCATAAGCCGTAGGTCGGAGGTTCGAATCCTCCCGCAGCCATTTAATAAATTGTGGAGGGTAGGTGGGAGGTTCAAATCTTCCCACCGGCACTCTGAGTAGGCCCACAAAAAGCAAAGCTTATCCGGGGTGAGTCCCGCGATGAATTCTTTGAATTCATTTTGCGGGACTCCCACCGGCATAAAATAAGTAAATTAGTTGATGAGTACGGGTGCTTTGCGTCCTTGAGTTGATAAGAGAATTTTGCTCATCAACTAATTAACCAAACATGGTGGTCTTGGTGTAATGGTAGCACAAGGGCCTGTGGAGCCCTTAGTGGCGGTTCGAATCCGCTAGGCCACCCACCCCAAGCCCCCATAGCTCAACAGGATAGAGCACGGGCCTTCTAAGCCTGGGATCCAGGTTCGAGTCCTGGTGGGGGCACACAGGGGGTGTAGTGCAGCCCGGAGTGCACGCTGCCCTGTCAAGGCAGAGGTCGCCGGTTCAAATCCGGTCACCCCCGCCTTCGCTTCGCCCAAGCTCCTCGGAGCGAAGGCAGGCTTCGGCTCAGCTTCGGCCAGGTAAACCCGCCACCAAAAAATAGATGGCATCGGGAGTTTTTAGCCCGAGCTTTTTTATTTAAGTATATCAAAATTTTACTAGGTCCGACCTATCAAAATTTTAGAAACGACCTATCAAAATTTTAGAAATAAATTTTAGAAATAGTAATTTTCCCCAAAAACCTGTTTAACATGACATGTTAAACATATAAAGCAAACCCTCAATTGTCAAAAATGTACTCATCTTATACCCTAAGTTGAAAAACTTTTTGGTTTAGGATAAAATAAAAAAAAGATAAAATGGAGATAAAAAATCTTAAAAAGCAGGCTCAAGAGGAGCTTAATTTAATTGGGAAAATAGAAGAATTAAAGAAATTTGAAGAAAAATATTTGGGTAAAGAAGGAAAAATTACCAAGATTTTGAGGTCCTTGAAGAATTTATCTGATAAAGAAAGAAAGAAAATTGGAAAAGAAACAAATGAGTTCAAAGATTATCTTTTAGGGGAGATTGAAAAAAGAAGAGAGGAAATTAGAAAGAGAGAGATTGAAGAAAAAGAAAAGGAAGAATGGATAGATATAACAATTCCTCCAAAAAAGATTGAGAAAGGCCATCTTCACCCTTTATCATTAGCACAAGAAAGGATAGAGGAGATTTTTGTAAGTTTTGGGTTTTCTGTAATTGAGGGGCCTGAAATTGAAAATGAGTGGTATAATTTTGATGCTTTAAACATTCCAAAAGATCATCCTGCTCGGGATTTGTGGGACACTTTTTGGATAAAAAGTCAAAAGTCAAAAGTCAAAAGTCAAAAGTGGTTGTTGAGGACTCATACAAGTCCGGTGCAGGTAAGATATATGGAAAAACATAATCCTCCTTTAAGAATTATCTCGCCTGGAAGAATTTTCAGATATGAGGCAACAGATGCATCTCATGAGATTAATTTTTATCAGGTTGAGGGATTGATGATTGACAGAGATATAACAGTTGCAAATTTCTATTTTATAATGGATGAATTTTTCAAATCATTTTTTAGAAAGGAGACAAAGATAAGGTTAAGGCCGAGTTTTTTTCCCTTTACTGAGCCAAGCTTTGAGATAGATATAGTTTGCTCTCTTTGTAAAGGGAAAGGTTGTAGTGTTTGTTCAAAGCGGGGATGGATTGAATTAGCAGGAGCAGGAATGGTTCATCCAAATGTGTTGAAGGCAGTAAAAATTGATCCAAAGAAATGGCAGGGTTTTGCCTTTGGCCTGGGACTTGATAGGCTTGCAATGATTAAATACAAAATCAACGATATCAGATTGTTTTATTCAGGAGATTTGAGGTTTTTGAGGCAGTTTTGAGATTGACTAATTGACTAATTGACTGATTAGCCAATTAGTCAATTAGTCAAATGGTCAAATAGCCAAATTATGTTATTTTCCTACAACTGGCTACAATCATTTTTTGATAAGAAATTACCAAGACCAAAAAAGTTAGCAGAGCTTTTAACTCTTCATAGTTTTGAAGTGAAAGAAGTTGAAAGAAAAAATAATGATTTTGTTTTTGATATTGATGTGACCCCAAACAGGGTAGATTGTTTTTCGCATTTGGGAATAGCAAGGGAATGCTCTGCATTTACGAATTTAAAATTCCTGCCCGTCCAGCAGGCGGGAAAAATGCAAAATTTCTGCCTGCCGGCAGGGAGAGCAAAATTCAAAGAGGATAAAGATATAAAAATAAAGGACTTTATAGAAATTGAGGTGGAAAATAGGGATGATTGTCCAAGGTATGTTGGGAGGGTGATTTTTGGAGTTAAAGTTGGTCCTTCTCCAAAATGGATGCAAAAAAAATTGATTTCTTGTGGAGTTTTGCCAATTAACAATATCGTTGATGCAACAAATTATGTGATGCTTGAGGTTGGACAGCCCCTACACGCTTTTGATCTTGACAGGATTTCGGGTAGAAAAATTATTGTAAGAAGAGCAAAAAGGAGAGAGAAAATTAAAGCATTAGATGGAAGGGTTTATAACTTAGATGAAGATGTTTTGATAATTGCTGATTCAGAGAAACCTTTGGCAATTGCAGGAATTAAAGGAGGAGAAGAGGCAGAGATTTCCCCTGAAACCAAAAATATCTTTATTGAATCAGCAAATTTTAATCCAATTTTGATAAGAAAGAGTGCAAGGAAGTTGAAACTTAAAACTGATGCCTCTTTTAGGTTTGAACATGGGCTTGATCCTAATTTGGTTGAAATAGGTCTTGAAAGGGTTGTGAGTTTAATTCAAGAGGTTGCTCAAGGCAAAGTAGCAAAAGGAGGGGTTGATTTTTATCCCAAAAGAGTAAAGCCCTGGACTATAAAGTTTAATATAAAGAGAGTGAGAGAAGTTTTGGGAATAGATATTCCCCCGGCTAAAATAATAGAAATTTTAGAAAAATTAGATTTAAAAATAAAAAAGAAGACCAATGAGAATTTATGGATTGTTGTGCCAACATATAGAAAAGATCTTTTAATAGAGGAAGATCTAGTAGAGGAAGTTGGCAGAATTTATGGGTATAAAAATCTTTTAAAAATTACTCCAAAAGCACCGCTTCAATTACCGGAAAAAGACGAGATTTTTGTTTGGGGCTTGGAGATTAAAAAAATTCTAAAAGAGATGGGTTTTGTTGAGGTTTATAATTATTCTTTTGTAGGGAGAGAAGATAAGGAAAAACTTAATTTGGGCAAATTGATAGAATTAGGGAATCCTATAAGCGATGAATTTAGATATTTAAGACCAACGTTTTTGATTAATTTAATTAAAAATGTTGAAAAAAATCAAAAAAATTTTAATCAGTTTAAATTATTTGAGATAGGGAAGGTATTTTATCAAAAGAAAGGAAAGTTTCAAGAAAAGAGGATGCTTTCTGGGGTTATTTTTGGGGAGAGAGAAGGATTCCCTTTATTAAAAGGTTTTATTGATATCTTATTTGAACAGATTGGAATTTCAGATAAATATTATGATGAATATCAGCCAACACCAGATAAATTTTTTTCAATTTTTTGGCATATTAAAAAATCAGCAGAGATAAAGGTCTCTGGAAAAGAAATTGGGTTTTTGGGTGAGGTGTCAAAAAGAGTAACTGAGTTGTATGGAGTTAAAGGGAATATTTTGGCCTTTGATATTGATTTTGACGAATTGGTAAAACTTGCAAGAGAAGAGGCAGAATATCTGCCAATATCAAAATATCCATCAGCAATAAGAGATATTGCAATTCTTGTTCCCTTGAGAACAAAGGTGGCCGATGTCTTAAATGTTATTTATGCCTCTGGAGGATCTCTTTTGAGAGACGTTGATTTGTTTGATATTTATGTGGGTGAAGAAATTCCCGATGGTTTGAAAAATTTGGCCTTCCATTTGATTTTTCAATCTGAGAAAAAAGCACTTTCAGGAAAAGAAATTGATGAGTTGTTTGAGAGAATTATTAAGGCAATAGAGGAGAATCCAGAATGGGAAGTGAGAAAATAAATAACCCCCACCCCTCTCTAAATTCCTCCCCCTCCCCTTTTTGGGGAGAGGATAGTCTTCGATTAATTCTTTATTATTAATATGCCAAAGAAAAGACAAAAATCCAAAAAAAGAGAAGAATATACAGCCAAAGATATTTTTGTATTAAAGGGTCTTGAGCCTGTCAGACAAAGACCTGCAATGTATATTGGCTCAACCGGATCCGAGGGTTTGCATCATTTGATTTGGGAGTGTCTTGACAATTCGATTGACGAAGCTATGGCAGGCTATGCTAAAAATATCGAGGTAGAATTGGTGAAGGAGTATAGAGTAAGGGTTTCTGATGATGGAAGAGGGATTCCGGTAGATATTCATCCAGATACAAAGAAATCTGCGCTGGAAACTGTAATGACAACCTTGCATGCTGGAGCAAAGTTTGGAAAAAAAGTTTATCGGGTATCAGGAGGTTTGCATGGGGTTGGGATTTCTGTTGTTTGTGCTTTGTCTTCTTGGATGAGGGCAGAGGTGTGTAGAGATGGAACTAAGTATTATCAGGAATATTCAAAAGGTAAGTCAAAAACCAAGGTTAAAAAAGATGGAAAATGTAAAAAAACAAGAACAACGGTTATTTTTGAGCCAGATGGAGAAATTTTTAAAAATATAAAATTTGATAGAAAGAAAATTTTAAACCATCTAAGAAGACAGGCATATTTGACAAAAGGGGTAAGGGTTAAATTTATTGATTCAACCAAAACTCCTCCCTTTGTTTACACATTTTATTTTGAGGGTGGGCTTAAATCATATATTAAATATCTAATTGGCCAAAACGAACCTCTTCATCCAAATGTATTTTATGTCTCAAAAGAAAAAGATGGGGTCTTGGTTGAGGCTACCTTTCAATATACTCAAGAAAGGGAGTGTTGGGAGGAGAGTTTTGCAAATAATATTTATACAGAAGATGGAGGAAGTCACCTAACTGGGTTTAGAACTGCTCTAACAAGAGTTTTAAATGATTATGCAAAAAAGAATGGTTTTTTAGAGGAAGGACAGGAAGGGTTTATTGGTCAAGATGTAAGAGAGGGATTGGTAGCGGCAATTTCTGTAAAAGTGCCAGAGCCCCAATTTGAAGGGCAAACTAAAACAAAACTGGGCAACCCTGAGGTAAGAACAATTGTTGATTCAATAGTATCTCAGGCCTTACAAGATTTTTTAGAAAGACATCCTCAAGATGCAAGGTTAATTATTAACAATTGTATTTTAACCCAAAAGGCAAGAAAGGCAGCAAAGGCAGCAAGGCAGACTGTTTTAAGAAAAGGGGTTTTGGAGGGCTTGAGTTTGCCGGGAAAATTGGCTGATTGCTCCACAAAAAGCCAAGAGGAAGCAGAACTCTTTATTGTGGAGGGCGATTCAGCCGGAGGATGTTTTTCTGGCGATACAAAGGTAGCCTTGGTAGATGGAAGGAATCTAACATTTAAAGAGCTTGTGAGGGAGTGGAAAGAAGGTAAAATAAATTATTGCTACACAATAAAAAAAGATGGAAGTATTGGAATTGGAAAAATTTTACACCCGCGATTAACTAAAAGAAAAACAAAAGTAGTAAAGGTGGTCCTTGACAATAACCAAGAAATAATTTGTACTCCTGACCACAAATTTATGCTTCGGGATGGATCATATATTGAAGCAAGACACTTAAAATCAGGAATGAGTTTAATGCCCCTTTATCGAAAGTTATCCAAAAAAGAAAAAAGAACCACAATAGAAGGTTATGAGATGGTATTTGATTCAAAAACAAGACATTATGTCTTCACTCATTTATTGGCTAACAGATATAAAGAATATATGAAAAAATACAATGACTTAGAAGTTTATGATTTGAAACGAAGACAATTAAAGCCCAAAAACCCCAATCTTCTTAGATTAGACACTCTTTTAAATAGGTTTTTTGATGGAAAGAAAGAAAAACTTCTTGAAGCGGTTGAGAAATATAATCATAAGGTAAAAAAAGTAGTCTTTTTAAGAAAAAAAATGGATGTTTATGATTTGGAGGTACCGAAAACTCATAACTTTGCTTTAGCGGCAGGAATATTTGTGCATAATAGCGCAAAACAAGCAAGAGATAGAAGGTTTCAGGCGATTTTGCCCCTTCGTGGGAAAATTTTAAATGTTGAAAGGGCTCGTCTTGATAAAATTCTCTCCTCTCAAGAAATAAAAGCCTTGGTAATTGCTCTTGGGTGTGCCATTGCCCAGGATTTTGATATTAATAAATTGAGATACCACAAAATTATTATTATGACGGATGCTGACTCTGTGACCGGGGATACCCCAATTTTCCTTTATGACGCAAAAAAACAAGAATTTTTCTTAAGTGAGGTAGGAGAATTTATAAAAAATTGTAAAGATACCATAAGATATAAAGTCTTGACATATAATTCCCAAACCAAAAAGCAAGAATTAAGAGAAATTTATCAAACAATTCAACATCCCTTAAGAACTCAACTTTTTGAAATTACAACATATTGTGGTTATCCGATAAAGATAACTTCCTGTCATAGTGTATATGTCTATAAAAATGGCAAAGTTAAAGTCAAAAAAGGAGATCAGGTTCAAAAAGGTGATTGGCTGGTTTTTCCTAAAACTTTTCCTAAAAACAATAAAGAGATAACAATAAATCTCAGCGAAACACTACTTAATTCCATAAAAGGTAATATTTCAGCCAAGATAAAAGGGTCAAAGATTATTTCTGATATGGCCTGGTGCGAACTGGGGGCAAATACATGGAGAAAACTTCAAAGAAAAAGAGAAAAAATAGGAATTTCTCGTGCCAAATTGGCCCAAAAAATTGGGGTATATGATAAAGTAATTCAACAATGGGAGTATAAATTAGATAAAAAACTGGCCTATCTCATAGGGTTTTATTTAGGAGATGGGTGTTTTGTGCCGCAAAAAAAGAATCCTAATCGCTTCTTAATTTCTCTAAACGAAAAAGATATAAATTCTTTGGAAAAATTATTCAAAATTATTCAAGAGAAATTTAGAGCAAAGATTATTTTGGAAAGACGCCCAAGGAATCACAATATACTTTTAACCTTCCATTCCTTTGAATTTAGACTCATCTTAGAAAAACTTGGCCTTTTGGGCAAAAAAGCCCACGAGAAGTTTATTCCTGATGTATTCTTTAATGTAAAAAAGGAGATTCAGGAAAGTTTGCTTGCTGGCTTACTTCATAGTGATGGATTTATTACAATTTGGAAAAGTAAGAAAAACAGAAGCAGTAAAGTAATTTATGGATGGAAACTCTCCTCTAAGAAACTTATACTAGGCATTATCACTATCTTTCGTCAATGGGGAATTTTTCCTAATTTTGCTGTTAATTCTCAAAAATCTCATTTCAGAAAGGATGGGGTGGTTATTCGTTCTAATTTCAACTCCTTTGAAGCCTCAATCTCAACTGTTCCTTATTTGCTTGCCACAAAGAATGTGTGGAAGAATCATAAGGACGCCAAAAAACTAGAGAAATATCTAAATAATGTAAATTTAAAGAAAGTAATCGGAAAGCATATTCGTCAAATTTCCTCGGGCTTTGTTGCTTTAAAAGTAAAAGAGGTCAGAAAAATTAAAAATCCAAAAGAAAAGTTTGTTTATGATTTTTCAGTATGGAAGGATCAGAATTTTATTGCAGGAGTTGGGGGGGTACTTCTGAAAAATACAGACGGTGCGCATATAAGAACCTTGCTTTTAACACTTTTTTATCGATATTTTAAGCCGGTGATTGAAAAAGGATGTCTTTATATTGCCCAACCCCCACTTTACAGGATTCAAACCGGCAAAAAAGTAGAATATGTTTATTCAGATCAAGAAAAAGACCAAATTGTAAAGAAGTTTCAGAAGGAAGGGGCAACAAAAATTGAGATTCAGAGATACAAAGGTTTGGGAGAGATGAACCCAGATCAACTCTGGGAGACAACAATGGATCCCGAGAAAAGAATTTTACTTCAGGTAACAGTTGAAGATGCAAAAGAGGCAGATAGAATTTTTGATATCTTAATGGGAAAAGAGGTTTTACCTCGCAAAAGATTCATTCAGGCATATGCAAAGAGTGTTAAGAATTTGGATATTTAAAAATTTGTTTACTATGTTTTAATTTGGTATCTTAAAATATGGACCAAAAAACCGCGGAAAAAATTATCAAAGAGATTATATTTAGATTTCTTAATCCAAAAGAATATGAAGTTTTTATTTTTGGATCAAGGGCTACGAAGAAGGCAAAGAAATTTAGTGATTATGATATTGGGGTTTTTGGAAAAAAACCACTTTCGGGAAAACAATTGACCTTAATTGAGGAAGCCCTTGAGGAATCAGATCTTCCTTTCAAAGTA
>JAJOKZ010000051.1 GCA_021129555.1 Minisyncoccota bacterium | reverse complement strand
GGGTGGAGGACTCCTCAAAACTCCTTACTCTTTAGACTTAGACTCCTGAGCCTGAAGTTGGCGGTGTTTCCGTAGCGCGGCGCGCAAGATCGCCGCTGCCTGTCTATCGGGATTCTCGGTATTAAGATTAGTGGGAATGTAAATGTCGCCGGTGACGGCTCGGTAGTAAGGGAGACCTTTCACAGGACTCCCCTTCACCTTCATCAAAATTCCGGCTTCAACCGCAGGCTCTAGTTCAGAGGGGATCTGGCCAACATGGGTAATCTGGTCAATACGAGCAATCACGTAGCCAGTGGCAAATTTCCTCCGCTCTATTGGAGGAGCGCCCTCGAAGACCCTTAGAATGCGGGACTGATAGTCCTCGGGCATCTTGGCAACCTCCTCGGCCAAAACTCGAGGCCAAGCCTTATTCATGATTTTACCTCCTTTCTTAGAGATTTTCAACACAAACCTCCACCCCTTTACCCCCAATACTTTAGGATAAAATCTAATCTTTGTCAATTTTTTGCTGTTTTAGGTAAGCAAGTCACTATCACTAAAAATGAAAAAGCTAAAAATGAAAAAGGGCAAGGTCCGACCTTGCCCCAGATTTAAATTCAACGAGAAACGTTCTCGTCAAATTAAGGTCACATTTAGTCAACTTTACTCTTTAAATTCAACGAGAAACGTTCTCGTCAAATTAAAGTCAGAACTTTCCTTCCATACTTTGTGACTGCTACTATATGCTCAAAATGTGCAGACAAGCTCCCATCTAAGGTTCTATACCCAAATCCATCTTCTGACTTTTTTATTCTCTCACTTCCCATTGAAACCATTGGCTCAATGCAAAATACCATTCCCGGAATAAGTTTTGGTCCGGTTTTTCTTTTTCCATAATTTAAAATTTGGGGTTCTTCATGCAACTCCTTTCCTATTCCATGGCCACAAAGTTCCTTAATCACAGAAAATCCCCTCTTCTCAACATATCTCTGAATTGTGTTTCCAATATCACCAATTGTATTGCCGGAGCGGGTTTTTTTAATTGCTCTTTTTAAAGCTTTTTTTGTAACTTTAATCAGACGCAAAACTTCAGGTGGCACTTTCCCAACCGGCACAGTGACAGCCATATCTGCATAATATCCTTTGTATTTAATTCCCAGATCCAAAGACAAAATATCTCCTTCTTTTAATTGATACTCAGAGGGAACTCCGTGAACAATCACATCATTAACCGATGTACACAAAACCGCAGGGTAGTTATCATATCCCAAAAAAGCGGGTTCGGCCTTGTATTTTTTAATCAACTCTCTTGCTTTTTTTTCTAAATCTTTTGTTCTAATTCCGGGGGAAACTTCTTTTTTTAACTCCCCCATTATCCTTGCAAGAATCCTTCCACCCTGTACCATAATCTCAATCTCTTTTTGAGTTTTTAAAACAATTTTATTTGCTTTCTTTTCCATATTCTTCAATTATCCTCCAAAAACCCTTATTTGCCAAGAAAAAATCAGTACGAAGACGGACCTCGTACTAAATTAGTGAAAATGTGACGAGAACAGTTCTCGATAAATTTAAATTTTGAGGCTTTGGATTTTGAAAAATTAGGGTTTTGAGAGATAATTTAAAATTTTTCTAAAAATTACAGCCGGGGGTGGGGCAGCACTTATTTTTTTAACTTTATATCCTTTCTTTTTAAAATAATCAATTATTGGAAGAGTTCTTTCTTTGTATTCTTTGATTCTTATTTTTATCGTCTCTGGATCATCAAGCTTTTTTCTTCTTATAAGTTTTGAGCCATCTAATGGACATTTTGTTAAATTTTTTGTTTCCTCGTTGTAAAGAATTGGGTGGCGTAAAAGTTCACAAATTCTTCGGTGAGAGTTTCTAAAAATTGAGGTTTTTGCAGAAAGGGTAAAGAGTATAATTTTTATATTTTTTTTGCCATAAAGTTTATTTAAAAGGGGCATTATTCTTTCTGCCTCATAAAGAGTTCTTGGAGATCCTGCAAAAACAATTCCTTCTTCTTTCTCTGCCAATTCTTTTATTTTCTCTTGCACCCAATAAGTGACAAAAGGAGGGCTCCACAATTCTCCGCTTTCCCACTTTTTTTTCTCTTCTTTTAAATAATATTTACGACCTTCAATAATTACATAATCATAAGGACGAGCCCCCATTATCTTTGGTTCAATAATCCTGCTTGTCTCAAAATAAAAAAGACCTAACCTATCTGCCAAAAGAGTTGCTTGAGTTCCCTTGCCAGATCCCGGAGGCCCAATGATAATGATGACTTTTGACTTATATTTTCTCATATTCTCTCATCTGTAATTGGGCATTTATCTGTTTTAAGGTATCCAAAACAACTGCAACAATAATTAAGACAGATGTCCCTCCAATTAAAAAGCTGAAGGCGATAATGCGGGTAAGTCCCTGAACAATGGATGGCATCACTGCAATTAATCCCAAAAACAAGGCCCCAATAAATAAAACCCTATGTAAAATAAAGGATAAATATCTTGTAGTAGAAGGACCGGGTCTAATGCCTGGAATAAATCCTCCCATTTTCTGTAAATTTTGAGAAATTGTCTTGGGATCAAAGGTAACCATTGTATAAAAATAGGTAAAAACAAAGACCAATATAAAATACAAAACTCCCCAGAGGATTTGGTTTTCAAAAAAATCAGCAATATTTTGAGCAATCTCTCCTACTGTTCCTCCAACACCACTTAAAAAGTTAGCAATCATTGATGGAAAAAGTAAAACCGACAACGCAAAAATGATTGGAATTACACCTGCTGGATTTACATTCATTGGAAGATAAGTAGAAACTCCGCCATACATTCTTATACCTCTCACCCTCTTTGCATACGAGACCGGAATGTTTCTTCTTGCCTCTGTAACCATCACAACGCCAAAGATAATTAAAAACGTTGCAAATATAAAGAAAATATAGGAAGGAAGTTGGGCAGGAGTCCAGGCTATAAGTGCCTGTCTTATATTAGACGGCATCTCGGCCACAATCCCTGCAAAAATCAAAAGAGATACTCCATTTCCAATTCCTTTTTCTGTTATCAACTCACCAAGCCACATTAAAAACATCGTTCCAGCAGTCACGGTAATAATTGCACTAAAAAGCATTTGAGGTGAGGCAAAAGAAATCGCCCCTTGTCTTTGAAGTAGAGTAAGCATTCCGTATCCTTGAAGGGCAGCCAGGGGCACTGTTGCTATTCTTGCATATTGATTAAACCTCCTCCTTCCCGCCTCTCCTTCTTCTTTATACATTCTCTCAAGGGCAGGAAAGATGAGGGTCAAAAGTTGAAAAATAACTATTGCGGTAATATAGGGCCCCAGACCAAGCATTACAATAGAAATTCTTGAAAGAGTTCCTCCAACAAAGACATTCAAAAGACCAAACATTTGAAATCTCTCAAAAAACTCTCTTAAGTTTTCAATATTAATGCCGGGCACAGGAATGTTTGCCATTATTCTAAAAACAACAAAAACCCCCAAGACAAAGAGGATTTTTCTTCTTAAATCTTTAATTTTAAAAATCTGAACTAATTTCTCAAACATTTTTTAACCCAATCACTCACCTTTATTTTACCACTTCACCCCCAACCTTTTCAATTTTTTCTCTTGCACTTTCTGATAAAAGGCATTTTTCAATGATAAGTTTCTTTGAAATTTCTCCCCTTCCCAAAATTTTCACAGGTGGCACCCTTCCTTTAATTTTTCTAATAATTTTTCTCTCAACTAAAATTTTTGGTGTAACTCTTTCTCCCTCTTTAAATTCCTTCTCTAATACCTCTAAGTTTAAAATCGCCATCTCTTTTTTTTGCGGGGAAAATTTATATCCTCTTAATTTTGGATATTTTTTCAAAATTGCCCTTATAATTGGCTGAAATTTTCTACCAGCTCTTGCTTTTTGGCCTTTGATACCTCTCCCAGAATATGTTCCTCTCTTCCCTCCTCTTCCAACTCTTTTCTCTTTCTTTTTTTTGCGAAGAGGTTTTATTTGATGGATTTGCATATTCATTTTGGTTTCTCAATTCTTAGCAAAGATAAGGCTTTGATTGTTGCCCGAGCATTATTAATTTTATTTCTTGTCACCCCTAAAAGTTTTGAGGAGATATTTTTAATTCCGGCAAGTTGGCAAATCACTCTTACTGTCCCTCCTGCAACCAGACCTCTTCCCTGTCTCTGGGGTCTTAAAAGCACTTTTGCTGCGCCAAATTTTGCAAGAACCTTATGGGGAATAGTATCATTGACAATTGGTATTTCAATTACATTTTTCATTGCCTGCCTTTGGGCCTTCTCTACTGCCTGAGCAACATCTTGTCCTTTTGCAACCCCAAAACCAACTTTGCCATTTTTGTTTCCAACAACAACCGCAGCCCTAAAGCGAAGATGTTTCCCACCCGCAGTCACTTTTGTCACTCTTCTCACCTCCAATACCTGTGATTCAAACTGTTCTTCTTCTGTTTGGTTGTTTTGTGTTGGCATATTACAAAATTTTCACAAAATTTCAAAAATAAAGAAAGCGAGGCAATAAGTTTCAAGGTGGCTCTCGGAGGCGGCTGAGTAGGGTCTCTGAACGAAGCGAGGAGTCAGCCGCCCAGAGCGCAGGCCGCCAAACCTCGCTGGGGTTTGGACGGCCGACAACTTTGAAACTTCATTGCCCAGCGATATCTTCGCAATCAAGCCTCTTTCTAAGAAATGTACTATTTCAAAACTTCAACCCTCCCTCTCTTGCTCCCTCTGCCAACGCCTTAACTCTTCCATGATACTTATATCCACCCCTATCAAAAACCACTTCTTTTATCCCTTTCTCTTTTGCAATTTTTGCCATCAACTTTCCCACCTCATATGCAATAGCCACTTTTCTTGTCATCTCTTTTTTTAGTTCAACATTTTTTGGAAGTTTCAAATCTGAAGTTGCGGCTAATGTATGCCCTGTTTTGTCATCTATCAACTGGGCATAAATGTGTTTGTTTGATCTAAAAACGCAAAGTCGAGGGCGATCTTTTGTCCCAAAAACTTTTGCTCTTACTCTTCTGTGCCTCCTTTTTCTCTTTTCTTTTTTCTCCTTAACATCAACCATATAGAAAATTCAAAATGCAAAATGACATCTCAAAATTAAAAATTAGCAAATTCAAAATGAATAATAAATGTCTTGGGTTTTTATTCAATTTTGTATTTTGAATTGTCATTTTGAGATTTGAATTTTGAATTTGTTATCATGTTGTTCCAACTGCTTTCTTGCCCGGTTTTAATTTTATCTTCTCACCCAAATACCTAATTCCCTTTCCTTTATAGGAATCTGGCGGTTTTACCTTCCTGATTTGTGCTGCAAATTCTCCCACCCTTTGTTTATCAATTCCCTCCACTGTTATAATATTTTTCTCAACCTTTACCTCAAGACCCTCTGGAATCTCTATTTTAACAGGGTGAGAAAAACCAACCTCTAACACAAGATTTTTCCCTTCCAATGTTGCCTTGTATCCTATTCCCTGAATCTCTAATTGTTTTTTAAATCCTTTTGTTGCCCCTTCCACCAAATTATTAATCAAACTTCTTGTTGTTCCCCACAGGGCCTTTGTCTCTTTTGTCTCAATTTTTGGAAATACTCTAATTTGGTCATCCTTTATCTCGGCTCCAATTTCCGGCCTAATTTCAAGAGAAAGTTCTCCTTTTGGACCTTTAACATAAATTTTTCCATCCTCCAATTTTACTTCTATTCCTTTTGGTATTAAAATTGGCTTTTTCCCGATTTTGGACATACTAACAAATTCAAATCTCAAAATTCAAAATGCAAAATGACATCTCAAAATTAAAAATTAGCAAATTCAAAATGAATAATAAATTTTTTGGGTTTTTATTCAATTTTGCATTTTGAATTGTCATTTTGAGATTTGAGATTTGAATTTGTTTACCATATTTCGCATATCACCTCGCCTCCTAATTTTCTTTTTCTTGCCTCTCTTGCAGTCATCAAACCTTGAGATGTTGAAATTATACCTATTCCATATCCCTCTTTTGGCGGTTTAATTTTTTTATATGGCAAATACACTCTCCTTCCTGGCTTTGAGATTCTCTTTGTTCCCTGAATTGCTGATTCCCCATTTTTATATTTCAAGTAGATTCTTAAAATCTTTTTTGCCTTTCTAAATTTGCGCTCAATTTTCTCAATAAATCCCTCTTTTAATAAAATGTTTGCAATCTGGTATTTCATTTTAGAATAAGGAATATCAACGGTTTTATGTTTCACCGCCTGAGCATTTTTGATTCTGATTAACATATCTGCAATTGGATCGGACATACTAACAAATTCAAAATGCAAAATTCAAAATGAATAATAAATTTTTTGGGTTTTTATTCAATTTTGCATTTTGAATTGTCATTTTGAGATTTGAGATTTGAATTTTGAATTTTTGTTTTACCAACTTGATTTTCTTACCCCGGGAATAAGACCTTTCCTTGCCATTTCTCTAAAACAAATTCTACATAATCCAAATTTTCTCATATATCCTCTTTTTCTTCCACACCTAAAACATCTTCTTATAATTCTTGTCTTAAATTTTGGTGGCTTTTTTGATTTTACAATCTGGGCTTTTGTGGGCATAAAATTATCTCAAAACTCAAATGTCAAATCTCAAATCCATATCTTAAATGTTAAATCTGAATTTTAGTTTTGACATTTGAGATTTGTTTAATTGGAACTCCTATTAATTTTAACAATTCTTCTGCCTCTTCTCTTGTTTTGGCAGTGGTAACAATTGTTATCTCAAATCCAAAAATCCTTGAGAGTGACTCTGTGGCAACTTCTGGAAATACAATATGTTCTTTTATTCCTATTGTCAAATTCCTTTCTTTGTCTATGCTTTTTGGATCAATACCTTTAAAATCTCTTGTTCGAGGGAGGGCAATATAGATTAATCTTTCCAAAAAATCATACATTTTTTCTTCTCTTAAAGTTACCTTTGCTCCAATTGGCATTCCCTTTCTAATTTTAAAACCTGAAACTGATTTTCTTGCCAGGGTTAATATTGGCCTTTGTCCGCAAATCATTGCCAAATCATCTATTATTTCTTTAATAATCTTTTCTCTCTCCTGTTTTGTTTTCTGTGCCACCAACCTCCCAAACCCAGTGTTTATTACCACCTTCTCAATTTTTGGAACTGCCATCTTACTTTTATACCCAAACCTCTCCATCATTGCCGGAATTATCTCTTTTTTGTATTTTTCTTTTAATTTCATCATAGTTTTATATCACTTGCCCACATTTTTTACAAACTCTATGTTTTTTACCCTCAACAATCTTTCTTGAAACACGAGTTGCTTTTCCACATCTTGAACATACAAGTTTTACATTTGAGATATGAATTGGCCCGGGTTTTTCAACGATTTGTCCTTTTTCCCCCTCCCTTTTTGGCTTTTGATGTTTTTTCTGAATATTCAAACCCTCAACCAAAACCGCCTGCTTTTTTGGCATCACTTTTATCACCTTCCCTTCCCTTCCTTTATCATCGCCTGAAATCACCATTACCATATCTCCTTTTTTTATTCTCATTTTCATTTTTTTAGAGATATTTATACTTCATAAAATACTCTTTTCCGAGCGCTAATTCATATCAACTCCTCTGCCAATGAGGCAATTTTATCAAATCCTCTCTCTTTCAACTCTCGAGGAATTGGCCCAATAATTCTTCCCCCTTTTGGATTTTTTGTCTTCCCATCCAAAATCACACAAGTATTCTCATCAAATCTAATGTAGGAGCCGTCTTTTCTTCTATAAGGTTTTCTTTGCCTTACAATTACCGCCCTTACCACATCATGAGTTTTTACAATCTTCCCCGGCTCTGCTTTTTTGACTGCCACAACAATAATATCTCCAATCTCTGCATATCTTCTTTGACTTCCTCCCAACACCCTAATACACTGAACAATTTTTGCTCCAGTATTATCTGCAACTTTTAATTTTGATTGGGCTTGAATCATATTTCCTCTTTATCTTCATTATTGGTCACTATCCTCTCCCCTTCTTTTTCCTCTTTTGCTTCTTCTCTTCTAATTATTTCAATCACTCTCCATTTCTTCTCTTTAGATAAAGGCCTTGTTTCCTCAATTATCACCCAGTCCCCTACCCTGCATTCATTTTTCTCATCATGGGCTTTATATTTTTTATGAACCCTATAATAAACTTTAAACTTGGGGTGGAATTTTTGTCTCTCCACCTTTACAACAACTGTTTTTTGCATCTTATCTGAAACTACAACGCCTTGTAATCTTTTCTTTGGCATAATTTATCCTTTTTCTTTTTCCCTAATTATTGTTAAAATCCTGGCAATATCTTTTTTTACTTTCCTAATCTCTCTTACATTTTTGACTTTGCCTGATGCCAAATCAAACCTTAACTGCCTCAACTTTTCTCTCAATTCTCTCTCTAATTTCCTCAAATCTTTTACATCTTTTTGTCTCAACCCTTTAGTCTTCATTGTTTTTTAACAAACTTGGTTTTAATTGGTAGTTTTGCGCCTGCTTTTCTAAAGGCCTCTCTTGCTGTTTCCTCATCCACCCCCCCAAGTTCAAAAATTATTCTTCCCGGCTTTATTGGAAAAACATAATGGCTAACACTTCCCTTCCCTCCCCCCATTGGAACCTCTGTCCCTTTGGTAGTTACAGGTTTATCTGGGAAAATCCTAATCCACAACTTTCCTCTTTTTTTTAGATATCTAATAATTACTCTCCTTGCCGCCTCAATCTGCCGAGCAGTAATCCACTTTGTTCCCATTGATTTCAATCCAAAATCTCCAAAGGTAATAGTTGTCCCTCTTGTTTCTTTTCCCTTACTTCGACCTTTTTGCATCTTTCTATGTTTTACCTTCCTTGGCTGAAACATAGTAACAAATTCAAAATTCAAATCTCAAATCTCAATTTGAATTTTTTATTCGAATTTCTCTCCTTTATAAATCCAGACCTTTACTCCAATAACTCCATAGGTGCAATAGGCCTCACAAAACCCATAATCAATATCTGCTCTTAGAGTTTGGCGAGGCAATCTTCCTTTCTGCAACCACTCCCTTCTTGCAATTGTAACCCCGTTCAATCTTCCTGAAACCTCAATTTTTGCACCCCCTACCTCTTTATAACTTGTCACTTTCTCTAATGCCTGCTTTAAAACTCTTCTATAAGGAATTCTTTTCTCTAATCTCTGAGCAACCCACTGGGCAACTAAGTTTGCATCAATCCATGGGTTTCTTATTTCTTTTATTTCTAATTGAATCTGTCTCTTTTCATTTTTGAGCGGACTCTTTTTTAAAATTTCTTTTAAAAGAAGTTTTTGCAATTCCTCAACTCCTCTTCCTCCTCTCCCAATAATCAAACCGGGTCTTGCGGTATATATTAAAACCAAAACTTTACCCGGGGATCTTTCAATTTCAACCTTTGAGAGTACTGCATCTTTTAATTTCTTTTTTAAAAATTCTCGAATAATAAAATCCTCCTCTAAAATTTTAGAGAAATTTTTGTCGTTAAACCATCTTGACTTCCAATTTTCAATATATCCCAGCCTTAATCCTTTTGGATGCGCTTTATGAGCCATAATTAAAAATTCAAAAGTCAAATTTCAAAACTAAATTTTTTAATTTTTTATTATTCAATTTTTTCTCTTGGAATATCATCGGTTTTGAGTTTTAAGTTGTGGCTTTGACTTTTGAATTTTGAGTTTTGAGTTTTTTAGTTTTGGCTTCTGCCAAAACTAATGTGATGTGGCTTGTTCTTTTTAAAATTAAATCTGCTCGACCTCTTGCTCTTGGTAAATATCTTTTATATTTTGGACCCTCATCTACTGTAATTTTTGAAATATAAAGTTTTTCAGGATCTAATTGAAAATTGTTCTTGGCATTGGCAATAGCAGAGTTTAAAAGTTTTTTTAATGGTCTTGCTGCTTTTTTATTTGTAAAATCCAAAATCACCAATGCTTCTTTGGCTGGTTTTTTTCTTATCAAATCCGCAACCAATCTCACCTTTCTTGGGGTAATTCTTAAATATCTTAATTTTGCAACAACTTCTTTCATACTTATTCACTGGCTCCTTTTTGTCTCTCCTTTGCCTTTGCCTCTAATTCTCTTTGCATCTTGCCTCCATGTCTCACAAACTTAGTTGTTGGGGCAAGCTCACCAAGTTTGTGTCCCACCATCTCCTCTGTCACTTTTACAGATATAAAATTTTTTCCATTATGAACTCCAAAAGTATAGCCCACCATCTCCGGAACAATTGTACAATCTCTTGCCCAGGTCTTAATAATTACCTTATCATCGGGCTTAATTTTTTTTATCTTCTTTAGCAATTTTTGATCAACATATGGACCTTTTTTAAGCGATCTTGGCATAAGCTATTGATTAATAGTTAACCAATTACTCTCATTTCTTTCTTCTTTGGATTATAAACTTATCAAGATGTTTTCTTTTTCTTGTCTTGACTCCTCTTGCCGGCTTTCCCCAAGGAGTTTTTGGCATAGGCATACCAATCCCTGCTCTTCCCTCGCCCCCACCATGTGGATGGTCTTTTGGACTCATTGCCGATCCTCGAACTGTGGGCCGAATTCCCATCAATCTTTTTATCCCTGCTTTTTTAATGTTTTCAAATCTATGCTCTGGATGAGAAACCGCTCCAATTGAGGCAAAACATTCTGAATTAATCTTTCTAATCTCACCTGATGGCATCTTTAGATGAGTATATTTTCCCTCATGTGCTAAAACTTTTGCTGAAGTTCCAGCAGACCTTACCAGTTTTCCTTTCTGTCCCGGCACAATTTCAATATTGTGAACCTCTGTGCCTACTGGAATATTTTTAAGTTTTAATCTATTGCCCGGCTTTATCTCTGTTTTCTCTGCGCACAAAATTTCATCTCCAACTTTTAAGTCTTTTGGTGCTAAAATATAACCTTTAGTGCCATCTTGATATTCAACCAGTGCAATATAGGCGGTTCTGTTTGGATCATATTCCAGGGCAACTACTTTCCCAGGAATGTTAATCTTCTCCTCTCCAAAATTAATAATTCTATACATCCTTTTTACTCCTCCACCTCTATGCCTGACTGTAATCCTTCCCTGAAAATTCCTCCCTCCTGTCTTTTTCAATGGCAAAAGCAAAGATTTTTCAGGCTCTTTTTTTGTAAGGACTTGTTTTGTGGTTGATGTTTTTGCCATAATTATCTTGCCAAACCCCATAAAATTCAACGGGGTAAAATTTCAATTTTTTGCCCCTCTTTAATTTTTACAATCGCTTTTTTGTATCCCTTCTTCCATCCCTCAATTCTCCCCCTCCTCCTTCTTTTCTTTGGAACCTTTATAATTCTTATTTTTTCAACCTCAACTCCAAAAAGATCCCCAATTGCCTTTTTTATCTCAATTTTATTTGCATCCTTTGAAACTTTAAAAACATACTGATTTTTTTCAGCAAGATAACTTGCTTTCTCTGTAATATGAGGTGCAATAATGTATCGCCACGCCTCTCCTCTCTGTCCCTTTTCCTTCTTTTCAACTTTCCTTTCCTTTTTCTCCTCTTCTTTTCTTTTTTCCTTTCCTATCTCTATTTCTTCTGCCTCCGCTTTTTGAGGCTCTTTTTCTTCCTCTTTTTCCTTTTTTTTGAAAAATTTAAATGCCATATTATTTCAGAAAAGTATCTTTGATTGCCTTGACAGAATCTTTTAATAAAATCAAGTATTTATGATTAAGTAAATCCAAAACATTCAGGTTTCTTGCTTCAATTGTTTCAACATCTGACAAATTCCTGGCAGATCTCTCAATTATCTCATCTTTTTGAGGTAAAGCCAAAAGAATTTTTCCTTTATCCAACAATTTTTCCCTTAAGTTTTTAATTATTTCTGCCATTAATTTTGTCTTTGGTTTTTCAAGTTCTATCTTATCCAAAACTATCAACTCATTGTCTTTTAATTTTCCTGAAAGCACAGAAAATAATGCCTGTCTTTTCATTTTCTTTGGAATCCTTTTTTTATATTTCTTTTCCTTTCTTGGACCATGAGCCACTCCTCCCCCAACCCAAATTGGGGAACGAATTGACCCATGTCTTGCCCTTCCTGTCCCTTTTTGTGGCCAGGGTTTTCTTCCTCCTCCTCTTACCTCTGCCCTTGTTTTTGTATGGGCAGATGATTTTCTTTGATTTGCCATCATACAATAAACCACCTGCCAAATCAAGTCAGGATTTATTTCTCTCTCAAAAATTTCTTTTGGCAGTAAAACTTGTCCAATCTCTTCCCCTTTTTGGTTGTAAACCTTTACCTCCATAAAGTTTATTGTTTTATTGTTTGAATCTCCAATAAAGTTCCTCTTCTTCCAGGAACTGCTCCTTTTATCACCAGTAAATTTCTCTCCTTATCAATATCAACAATCTCTAAATTTTTCACTGTTACTCTCTCTCCTCCCATTCTGCCCGGCATCTTCTTTCCTTTAATTACTCTTTGAGGAAAGGCAGACCCAATTGACCCAGGTGTTCTTTCTTCATGTTTTACCCCATGAGTCTTATTCCTTCCAGAAAAACCCCATCTTTTAACTACTCCCTGAAATCCTTTACCTTTTGAAATGCCAGAAACTTTTACTTTTTCTCCTATCTGAAACTTTGAAACATCAATTACATCTCCAACTTTAAATTCTTCAATTTTATCTGTTTTAAATTCTCTTAAAAACTTAAATGGTTTATCTTTTTGGGTCTTTTTTATCTTTTTTTCTTTTTTAATCTTCTCAAAACCAATTTGCACCGCCTCATACCCATCCTTTTCTTTTGTTTTAATCTGAGTAACAACGCAGGGTCCTGCCCCAATTAAAGTTACCGGGATTGCCTTTTCTTCCTTAAAAATTTGAGCCATTTTCAATTTTTTACCTAAAATAAATCCTGTCATGTTTTTTTTAATGAAATACCGGGCCGGGCCCGGTATCTCAATGTTGGATATGTCGAAATTTCGATATGTCGATTACATTTTTATCTGAACATCCACCCCACTTGGTAAGTTCAAATCTCCCAATGCTTCAATTAACTTCTGTGGAGGATTATAAATATCTATCAATCTCTTATGAACCCTTATCTCAAATTGTTCTCTTGCATCTTTATGCACAAAAGTTGATCGATTAACTGTGTATTTATGAATTTCGGTTGGCAATGGAACAGGGCCGGAAACTTGCCCTCCGTATCTCATTGCAGTTTCAATAATTTGACGAGCACTTTTGTCTAATACTTTGTAGTCGTATCCTCGCAATTTAATACGAATTCTTGTCTTGGGAACATCTGGGGTTTCTTTAACTTGCTTTCGCTCCATTCTCTTAATTTGTGAAACTTAATTAAATTTATTGAATAATTTTTGTTACAACTCCAGCCCCAACAGTTTTTCCGCCCTCTCTAATTGCAAACCTCTGTTTCTCCTCAATTGCAACTGGCTGAATTAATTTAATTTTTAAATTCACAGTGTCTCCGGGCATAACCATCTCAGTCCCTTCGGGCAGTGTTACCTCTCCTGTGACATCAGCGGTTCTAATATAGAATTGAGGCTTATATCCAGAGAAAAAGGGTGTATGTCTTCCTCCTTCCTCTTTTGTCAAAACATAAACCTCTGCCTCAAATTCTGTATGAGGAGTAATAGTGCCCGGTTTTGCCACAACTTGTCCTCTTTCAACATCCTCTTTTTTAAACCCTCTTAAAAGTATTCCAACATTATCTCCTGCTCTTGCCTCATCTAATGTTTTATTAAACATCTCCAAACTTACTGCTGTTGTTCTCTGGGTTGGTCTTAATCCTACAATCTCTACCTCATCACCCGGTTTAATCACCCCCCTTTCAACTCTCCCCGTAACTACTGTTCCTCTTCCCTCAATTGAGAAGACATCTTCAATTGCCATCAAAAATGGTTTATCTACCTCTCTTGTGGGTTCAGGAATATATTCATCTAAGGCCTTTACCAATTCTAAAATTGATTTTGCTGCCTCATCATCTGCTGATTGAACCTCCAATGCTTTTAGAGCAGAACCCCTAATGACTGGCACCTCATCTCCAGGAAATTCATATTTTTTTAAAAGCTCTCTTACCTCTGACTCAACCAAATCAATCATTTCAGGATCCTCTACTGCATCGCATTTATTTAAGAAAACAACAATTGCTGGCACTCCTACCTGTCTTGCTAAAAGAATATGTTCTCGAGTTTGAGGCATTGGACCATCAACTGCTGATACAACCAAAATTGCCCCGTCCATCTGTGCCGCACCGGTAATCATATTTTTGATATAGTCGGCATGTCCGGGGCAATCAATGTGAGCATAGTGTCTCTTCTCTGTCTCGTATTCAACATGACAAATATTAATTGTAAGACCTCTTGCTTTTTCTTCAGGTGCTGAGTCAATCTGCTCAACGGTTTTATCGGATGTCCTAAATCCTTTCAATTTCAAAACTCTTAAAATTGCAGCAGTTAGAGTTGTCTTTCCATGATCAACATGGCCAATTGTGCCAACATTTAAATGGGGTTTTGTTCTCTCAAATTTTTCTTTCTCTGCCATAGTTTTTTAATTATTTTTTAATTTTTTAATTATAAATTGAGGAACAAAAAATCAACCTTTAGATTGAAGTTTATTTTAATATAACATTAAAGTGGTAAATCATCAATAGTCAAGCCCTTTGACTCCTCCTTTCTCTCTTCTGGCAAAAGAATTGTATCCTTTTGAGATTGTTCTCTTTCAAAACCTAATTCTTTCTGCTCCACCCCAGGATTGCTTTCACTTTTTGGATTTTTTTCTTGAAGATAACTCTCAATTGGAGAGATAACCATTATCGGCTTTCCATTCTCGACAATAACAATCTTTGCTTTTTCTTTTTCCAATAATTTTTTAATCAGGTGAAGATCCATATTTATGTATTTTACTCATTTATTTAATTTTGGCAAGAGTTTTTACCTCTTCCCCTCTATAATCTCCTGTGTGATATTCTCTGGCACTTTTTCGTAGTGGTCAAATTCCATAGTAAACGTCGCTCGCTTCGCTCGCTCCCCAGACACCTTCGGTTTCTGGCGCCCCCTCCTTTGGAGGGGGCTGTCTTTCCACCACGGGGGAACACCCAGTTCCCCCGACCCCCCTTCTGTATTTACTATGGAATTTGACTTAAATTTTCTTCAACCTCTTACCTCTTCCCCTCTATAATCTCCTGTGTGATATTCTCTGGCACTTTTTCGTAGTGGTCAAATTCCATAGTAAATGATCCTCGGCCTTGGGTCAAGGAGCGAAGGGTGGTAGCATAACCAAACATCTCAGCCAAGGGAACATGTGCCTCAATTACTTTTACATTTCCTCTGTCAAAAGTTTCAATAATTTTTCCCCTCTTTGAATTTAAATCTCCAATTACATCACCAAAATATTCCGGGGGGACGGTCACCTCCAGCCTCATTATTGGCTCCAAAAGTATAGGTTGAGCCTTTTTTGTTGCCTCTTTTAGGGCAATTGAACCTGCAATTTTAAATGCTGCCTCTGATGAATCAACCTCATGGAAGGAGCCATCATATAAAGTTACCTGCATATCCACCATTGGGTATCCTGCCAATACTCCTTTTTCCATTGCCTCTTTTACTCCTTTTTCCACTGCCGGAATAAACTCTTTTGGAATAATTCCTCCTTTAATCTGGTCAACAAATTTATAACCCCCTCCTCGTTTTAATGGTTCAATTCTTAACCAGACATGACCATATTGTCCTCGACCCCCACTTTGCCTAATATATTTCCCCTCTGCCTCTGCCATTTGTAAAATTGTCTCTTTATAAGCAACCTGAGGCCTTCCCACATTTGCCCCTACTTTAAACTCTCTTTTTAGTCTGTCAATAATAATTTCTAAATGTAACTCTCCCATACCAGAGATTATTGTCTCACCAGTTTCTTCATCTGTCTTAACCCTAAAAGTTGGATCTTCTTCTGCTAATTTCTTTAAAGCCACTGATAATTTTTCCTGATCTGCCCTTGTTTTTGGTTCAATTCTTATAGAAATTACTGGTTCTGGAAAAGTAATCTCTTCTAATATTATTGGATGGTTTATATCACAAAGAGTGTGTCCGGTTTTTACTCCCTTCAATCCTACTGCTGCTGCCAAATCACCCGCAAAAACTTGGTCAATTTCCTCTCTATAATTTGCATGCATTCTCACAATCCTTCCAATTCTTATTTTCTCTTGAGTTGCGGTATTTAAAACTGTCTCTCCACTTTTTAAACTTCCCGAATACACCCTAAAATAGGTTAAAGTTCCAACATAGGGATCGGTTGCAATTTTAAAGGCAAGAGCAGAAAAGGGCTCATTGTCATCTACCTTTCTTTGAACAGTTTCCCCGGTCCTTGGATCCTGTCCTTCAATTGGAGGAAGATCTATTGGCGAGGGTAAATAATAAATTACTGCATCCAAAAGTGGCTGAATTCCTTTATTTTTTAGTGCTGCCCCACACAAAACTGGAACCAATTTATAACTAATTACACTCTTTCTTAAACTCTCTCTTATTTCTTTTGGTGACATTTCTTTTCCTTCTAAATATTTTTCCAAAAGTATATGATCCTCCGATGCTATTTTTTCCAACATTTTGTGTCTCCATTCCTCTGCCTTCTGTTTCAAATCTTCAGGGATATCTCTAATTTCAACCTTCTCTCCATGCTCTCCTTCAAAATAATAGGCCCTCATTGTAATTAAATCTATCACTCCCTGATGTTTTGATTCCTCCCCAATTGGTATCTGCACTGCTACTGCATCTTTTGTCAGTTTGTCCCAAATTGACTGCAAACTTTTTTCAAATGAGGCACCAACTCTGTCTAATTTATTAATGAAGCAAATTCTTGGAACTTTAAATTTATCTGCCTGGCGCCAGACAGTTTCAGATTGCGCCTCAACCCCTGCCACTCCATCAAAGACAACCACTGCTCCATCTAAAACCCTCAAAGATCTCTGAACCTCTGCGGTAAAATCAATATGGCCGGGGGTGTCAATGATATTAATTCGATATTCAAGTTTTTGTCTCTCTTTTGGATCAATCTCAACGAAAGATTTATCCCCAACTAATTTTTGTCTTTCCTCGGTCGGGATCCAAAAACAGGTAGTTGCAGCCGCAGTAATAGTAATTCCTCTTTCTTTTTCCTGTTCCATCCAATCCATAATTGCTTGTCCCTCATGAACCTCTCCAATTTTATGAGAAATTCCAGTATAAAATAAAACTCGCTCGGTGACTGTTGTTTTGCCGGCATCAATATGGGCTATTATTCCTATGTTTCTGTATCTTTCAATTGGATACTGCCTCATAAATCGATATGTCGATATTTCGATATTTCGAATTTACCAGGCATAATGGGCAAAGGCCTTGTTTGCCTCTGCCATTTTGTGCATATTTTCTTTTTTCTTAACTGCTTCTCCTTTGTTATTGTAGGCATCAATTAATTCCTGGGCAAGTTTCTCCTCCATTGGTTTTCCTTTTTTGTTTCTTGCTGCCTCCACAATCCAACGCAAGGCAAGAGCAATTCTTCTGTGTTCTTTTACCTCCATTGGAACCTGATATGTTGCCCCTCCAATCCTTCTTGGTCTTACTTCCAAAATTGGTCCTGCATTTTTAATTGCTCCCTCAAAAACCTCTAACGGATCTTTTTTTGTCTTCTCTTTTATAATCTCAAAGGCATCGTAAACAATTCTTCTTGCCAAACTTTTCTTTCCTTTTCTCATCACATAATTAATTAACTTTGTAACCAAAGAACTCCCGTATTTTGGATCGGGCTCTAACTCTCTTCTTTTAATTTTTTTTGCCTTCTTCCCCATAAATTTTGGTTCTTGAATCTTGAATCTTGGTTCTTATTTGGTTCTTGGGATTTGGTTCTTGGTTCTTTTTAATTACTTTGGTTTCTTTGTTCCGTATTTTGACCTTGACTGTCTTCTTCCCTCAACCCCCGCAACATCTAAAGCACCTCTGACAACTTTATAACGAATTCCGGGCAAGTCCTTTACCTTTCCTCCTTTTACCAAAACAATTGAGTGCTCCTGAATGTTATGACCCTCTCCGGGAATATAGGCAGTAATTTCCATTCCATTTGAAAGACGCACCCTGCAGACTTTTCTTAAAGCCGAATTTGGTTTTTTTGGGGTAACAGTAAAAACTTTCAAAACCACCCCTCTTTTGAATGGTGAGGGATAATAAACCGGTTTTCTTTTCAAAGTATTAAAACCAAAACTCAAAGCAGGAGCCTTGCTTTTTGTCTTTGGCTTTTCTCTTCCTTTTTTTATTAATTGGCGAAATGTTGGCATAATTTTGAGAAAAAATAATAAAGCGTTTGGCGCTTAAATTTTTTGATAACAAAAAATAATTTTTTGTCAAACAAATTTGCCCACCAATATTTGTGTTAAAAAATTAACCAAACCGAATATGGCCTTTCCAAAAAACAAAAGGACAAATATCAAGATAAAAATTCCGTATTGCAAAAGAAGAAATTTTGTTTTTGGGTCAATTGGGAAAAATGCAAACAAAATATGGGAACCATCCAATGGTGGGATTGGCAGGAGATTAAAAATTGCCAAAAGAAAATTAATCTGAACAATATAAAGAAAAACTAAAATTGTTGGCTGAGGCAAAAAAGGGTGAAAAAATCTTAAAATTAAACCAAAAATTATTGCAAGCAAGATATTTGCCAAAGGGCCTGCAACCGCAACTTTTGCTGGATCATATCTTTTATTTGAAAAATTGAAAGGATTAATTGGTACTGGCTTTGCCCATCCAAAAATCGGCCCTCTACCCAAAGTTACAATTAAAAGCATCAAAGGCAAAAAAACTGTCCCTATTGGGTCAATATGTTTGGCCGGATTTAGAGTAAGCCTTCCTGCATTTTTTGCAGTTGGATCACCCAAAAAATATGCCATCCATCCATGAGCCATTTCATGAAAGATAACCGAGAACAGTAAAATAATAATTAAAATGATGACTACTGAAATTTCCATATTTTTAAATTATAAACAAAATTGCTTGCCAAATCAAAGAAAATAAGATAAATAAATAAAGTACCAAGATAATTAAATTTGTGTCTTATGGCAAAGGTTTGTGAGATCTGCGGGAAAAAACCAGACATTGGAAGAAAATACAGAAAAACAATTTCTCGCTATAACCCTTCCAAAAAAATTAAATACCCAAATTTGCAATGGGTAACTTTACCATCTGGCAAAAGATTAAAAGTCTGTGCCAAATGCAAAAAGACAATTTTTAAGAAGCTTTAATTGACTAATTGACAAGTTGACTAATTGACAGATTGACTAATTGGCTGATTGACTAATTATTTATTTGGTTCTTGGTATTTATTTGGTTCTTGTATAATAAAAGTAGCGGAGCGTAGCACAGTGGTAGTGCGCTGGCATGGGGGGCCAGAGGTCGGGGGTTCGATTCCCCCCGCTCCGACAAAACAGGCAAAAATTTTGCCTGTTTTGTGTATTCTAAAAAAGATAAGGTCTTGGTTTGATATTTGTATAAATTTTACCCTCCTCAATTATTCTTTGAATTTCTTCATCTGAAAAAGGAGTAAATTTTCTTCCTGAAACTGTCTCATTTTTTTCCTCATAATTTTGAAGATAATAAACTTTTGCATTTTTGATACTTTTGCAAATCTCAATTATATCCTCAATTTTGTGAAACTCTTTTACAAGAGTAGTTCTAAATTCATAATCAATCTTTTCTTCCATCAAAAACTCAACTGACTTTTTTATATTCTCATACATCTTTTTTGTTAAAACTCTCCCTGTTCCCTCATTCCATTTTTCAAAATCAAATTTATGTTTAATATCCAATGCTACATAATCAATCAATTTGTTTTCAACCAAATCCCTCAGCATTAAAAAATTTGTCCCGTTTGTTTCTAACCCTACCAAATAACCCAATTTTTTGATTTTTTTAGTAAACTCTGGCAAATCTGGATTCATTGTTGGCTCTCCTCCTGTAATTACTACCGCCTCTAAAAAATTTTTTCTCTCCTTCAAAAAAGAAAAAATCTCATTTTCTGAGATGGGTTCAGTTTTTTTAATCCTTTCTTGCAAAACCAAACTTGGCACATAACAAAACGGACAGCGTAAATTACAACCTGCCAAAAAAATAACCGTACAAATTTTTTGCGGATACTCAATCAAACTCTGTTTTTGAATTCCTAATATCTTCATTGTTTTAAACAAGACCAAAAAGATAATGGGCTCCGAGCAAGAAAAGAATAATTGAGGCAACAGGGTTTAGAAAAGTGACAAATTTTGGAGAGGCAACCCAGAGTTTCAAGGTGAAAACCGAAACCAAAAAGACAACGGCTTCATCTAAAAGATAAAAAAGAAGATAAATCAAAAGATAAAAAAGAAAAGGGAAGGTTGAAATTTTTGCCTCGCTTAAAATTCCAGCAAAAATTACTGGCAAAACTGCAGAGCAAGGAAATTCAATAATTGTAATAATTAAGGCAAATAAAAATACCGCCCCTGCCAAAGTCAAAATTCCTGCCCTTTTTTCAAATACTTTTTGAATTTTTGCTGAAAGTTTTTGAGAAATACCTGCAAACTCACAAACCGGACCCCTTTTCCTAAATTTCAAAAACTCTCTTAAAAAATAAATTCCTCCCAAAACAGCCAAAAGCCCAATTACAATTTCCATTCTTCTTAAATAAGGAGACAAAATCAAAAATAACCTATGCCAAAAAATTATCAAAATTCCATAAATAATTCCTGTGGTTAAAAGAAAAACCCCGCCCAAAATTAAAATTTGTATTCTTTTTTTAATCGCCAAAACTATTCCCAAAATTAAAACCAAAGCCCCCAAAGAGCAAACATTGAAACCATCAAAGAAACCCAAAATCCCTGCCAAAATTGGCAGAGAAAATTTGGCAAGATCAATTTCTCCAATTAGAGGAATTTTTATTCTCTTTTTTTGGGAAGGGATTGAAGATGGAACCTTTGTTTGAAGACTTAAGATGTAACTCTCGATGTTCTTTCCAATTTCTTTATCAAAACCCAAAAAATATTTATCTTGAATAAAAGTTATCGGAACTCTTCCCCAAAAATGTTGAGGTACATCATATTTTTCATAAAGTTGTTTTAAAAGTTGGATGTTTTCTCTCTCTAAAACAGGGAGTCTTTTAATTGCAATTTCAGGATATTTTTTTTCGAGTTCGTTTAAAAAAACTTCTCCCTTTACACAAAAGGGGCAGGCTTCTTTATAAAAGAAAATAATTTCAATTTTATTCGCAGCAAAAACGGTATTAAGTTCTCCTAAAATTAATAGCAAAAAAAATGTTGTAAAGAGAAATTTCTTCATAATACTTTATCTTATACTTTTTTTATTTATACCTTTCAACCTTTTTTTACTTTTTGAACAATTGATTGAAAAAAATTACTATTCATATTTTTCTTTTAATATTACAAATAGCGCAGATTTCTTGGTTTGTAATCTCCCCACAAATTGCACATTCTTTTAATCCTTCTTTTTGTTTTCTTTTTTCTCTTAATTGAATATCTATTTTCTCCAAAGTCCTTGCAATTTTTATTTTCCAATCAGGAATAAACTTATCAATTTCTCTTAAAATCTCTGTCCATTTATCTTTTCTTTGAAAATAAGAGCACATCACACACCCAGCAACTGTGATATTTCTAAATTTTGTATATGCTAAATTTTCAACCTCAAGCATCTCAAACAAAGGACGGATTCTTGTAACAATTTTTTTATGGGTGGAGGGAGTGAGAGGTTTTAATTTCGAAAGCCACAAAATTGAATCTCTATCCCCTGCCAGCATTGATTTGAAAAAATATTTAACAATATCATCTGCACAATGCCCGGTTGCAATTTTTGTAAAGCCATTTTCCCTTGCCAATTTATTAAATAAAGCCCTTTTTAACATTCCACAAGTTGCACATATCGGTCTTTTGGCAACTTTGAAAAATTTGTTTATATCATCAATTTCAAAAAACTCCTCAAAAGAAGTAAAATAAAACGGGATTTTTCTTTCTTTGCAAAATTTTTCAACCACCCTTTTTGTCCTTGGACTGGTGCATTGCTTTACTCCAACATCTATATGCAAGACCGAAATATCAAAACCAAGTTGCCATAAAACATCAGCACAGGAGAAACTATCTTTTCCTCCGGATACCGCAACCAAAACTTTGTCATTTTTATGAATAAGTTTAAATTTCTTAATCATCTTCTCTACCCTTCTTTGATAATGCCTCAAAAAACACTCAGAACAGAATGCTTGAGTTATTTTTATCTCTGCTTGTTTTTTGCAAGAAATGCATCTCATATTTATCTCAAATGTCAAATGTCAAAACTTAAAACTAAAAAATTAAAATAATATTAACACTTTCCATCCTTTATTAAAACCTCCCGTATTCTGCAATATAAAATGACACCGAAAAACCAAAAACCTGTTTAACATGACATGTTAAACAAAGGCGGGGTGGGAGACATTGATAAACCTTGCTTCAGAGAGGGGTTACTCAAAATGATCCCAATTTTTAAAAAAGTGTTTAACATGACATGTTAAACATATTAAAAAGTATGTTGGCTATTTAAGATATGAATCTCTTAATCCAACTGAATTGAAAAGAGTAATTGATAAGAAATTAGACCT
>JAJOKZ010000045.1 GCA_021129555.1 Minisyncoccota bacterium | reverse complement strand
CAAAATGACCCCAATTTTCTAAAAAAGTGTTTAACATGACATGTTAAACATATATAAAGCAAACCCTCAACTGTCAAAAATGTACTCGTCTTATACAAAAACTTGTCTTTTTTAAAAAATTGTGATATCTTTATTTATTATGTAATTCAATCTAAATTATGCCTCGGACAAAATCAGCAAAAAAAACTCTAAGAAAAGAAAAAAGAAGAAAGGCAAGAAATCTCTGGCATAAAAAAAGAATAAAAGAGACAGGGTTGAAAATAAAAAAATTTATAGAAGCAAAAAATTTAAAGGAGGCAAAGAAATTACTTCCTCTTTTTTACAAATTTGTTGACAAGGCTCAAAAAGTTGGAGTTTTGAAAAAAAATACTGCCTCAAGAATGAAATCAAAAATGGCAAGAGAGTTGGCTTCTTTAGAGGTCTAATACCAAAAGCTCTAATCCTTCCTCTGGAGTAATTTTACCTTTTTTGATTGAAAAGTCTATCTTAAAAATTTTGTGATAGAACTTTTTTAATTGCTCAAGGGTAAATTTTTTGCACTGAGATCTTGTTTTTCTTAGTACAAAGGGATGAATTTCTTCAAGTTTTTGAAATGAGGGCAAAGAATCTGCCTCTTTTATCATAAGTAAATTTCTAAATTGATATTTTATCATTGATAAAATATAAAAAGGGGAATCCCCTTTTTGAAGGTGTTTATAAATAAGTTTTAGCGCCTCTTTTTTATTTCTTTCTGCCAGAGCATCTATTGTTTTGAAAATATCTATGTCTATCTTTGGTTTTATAAGAAGGTAAATGTCTTTTTCTTTGATTACTTTTTCTTTGTTTTTATAGGCTATTAATTTATAAAGTTGCAAAGAGAGATTAAAAAGGTCTTTTCCAATAAACTCAATTAGAAGATCTTCGCCTTTTTTGGTTATTTTAAATCCTTTCTCTTGAAGAATTTCTTTGATAAATTTTTTAGTTTCTAAAGCGCTTGGCTCTGAAAATTCATAAACCTCTCCTGTTTTTTGAAGAAATTGAAAGAAAGGGTCTCTTTTGTCCAAATTGTCTTTTTCAAAAAATATCAAAAAAATATCAGGGGATTTAAAAATTTCTCCTTTTTTTAGAAACTCCTCCTTAAATTTTTTGTTTTGCCAAACATCCTCAATTACAATAAAAACCGCTCCCCCAAAAAGAGTATTATTTTTAATTTTCTCCTCAATTGTTGAGAATAAAACATCTTTTCCATTAAATTTTAAAATAGGGAAATTTTTATTAAAAAACTTTTCCCGTTCTTTTAATATCTGCTGTATTTTTCTTTTTGAGGAAAATAGGTTCTTTCCAAAAATAAGATAGATCATAATTTCTGACATTTAGGGCAGAAATAAGAAGATCTCTGCCCTATCTTTATTCTCTTAATTGGTGTTTTACATACAAAACAAGGCTCACCTTCTCTTCTGTAAACCTTTCTTTTTAAATCAAACCCTCCTTTTGAACCATTAGGGCGCCTATAATCAGAAATACTCTCTCCTCCTAAACTTATTGCCTCTTTTAATACTTCTTTTATATATTTATAAATTTTTCTTAAATCTTTTTCTTTTAACTCATCTGTCCTTTTCTCTATATGAACTTTTGCTCTAAATAAAATTTCATCGGAATAAATATTGCCAATTCCGGCAATAATTTTTTGGTCCATTAAAACCTGCTTTATTTTTCTCTTTGTTTTTTGAATTCTTTTTTTAAATTCCTCAAATGTAAATTTTTCATCTAAGAGATCAATCCCCAACTCTTTTATCTCTTTTGATTTAAACAACTCATCTTTATCCCAAAGCTCAATTTTGGCAAATTTTCTAAGATCTGATAAGGCAAGCATCAAACCATTGTCAAGAAAAAACATAAGATGAATGAATTTGTTGGCAGGGTCTTGTAAGGGGCCTTTCTCTTTAGGAATCCAGGAATTTCTTTCCCTCTTCCATTCTCCCACAAGCAGATGACCTGTAAGTTTTTGATGAATTAACAAAACCTTATCTCTATCCAAAAAAAATAGAATATTTTTACCCTTTCTTTCAATTGCCATTATTTTCCTTCCAATAATCTCCTTTCTAAATTTCTCGAAATTTTTTGGACGCTTGATTAATTTCTTTGCGTCACACCAGATATCAAGAAAAGTCCTTTGAAGGACTTTTCTTTTAAGGTCTCTTATTGTAGTTTCAACCTCGGGTAGTTCTGGCATACCCAAAAATAATAAAATTAATAGGGAGATTTTTACTTCAAAATGGTTTTAATTTTCTCAACTATCTCCTCGGGAGTGAAATGGGCCTTTACAAGAAAATCTACCGCCCCCAATTTTAGCCCTTTTTCTATTTCATCTTTCTGTCCTAAATTAGAAAGAATTAATACTGGAATAAGAGAAGTTTTTGGTTCATCTTTTATTTTCTCTAAAACCCCAAAGCCGTCAATGCCTGGCAAAATCAGATCTAAAAGAATAAGGTCTGGCATTTCCTCTTTTACTTTTTTAAATCCCTCCTCTCCATCTATTGCCTCAACTATCTCATACCCTTCTTTTGTCAATTTTCTAGCAATCAACTCTCTTAAGAATTTATCATCCTCAATTATTAAAATTTTTGCCATATTAAAATTTAATTATAATTTATGGTTGACCTATAAGTTTAACAACTTTTTCAATTACTTCCTTTGGGTCAAATTCTGTCTTAATTAACCAATCTTTTGCCCCTAATTCTTTTGCCTTATTTAACTCAACCGGCTGTCCTGAATTAGAAACCACAATTACAGGGATAGATCTTAACCCTTCATCTTTCTGTAACTCTTCCATTACCTCAAAACCCCCCATTTTGGGCATAATAATATCCAACAAAATTAAATCAGGTAAAACTTCTTTTGCAGATTCAAATCCCGATTCTCCGTCTTTTGCGGTATAGACCTCATAACCCAAACCTTCGAGTTTCTTTTTTAATAAATCTAATAAAATTTCCTCGTCCTCAATTATTAAAATTTTTTTTGGCATTTTTTTATTTTAATTCTTTTTAAATTTTTATGTCAATTTTATTATAACTCCTAAACAATTGTAGGTAAAGTGAAAAAGAAAGTTGTTCCTTTGTTCTCTTTTGATTTAAACCAAATTTTACCCCCATGGGCCTCAACAATATTTTTACTTATAAAAAGCCCCAAACCCGTCCCTTCTGTTTCCATTTTTACAACATTTGCGCCCCTAAAAAATCGAGAAAATATACGTTCCTGTTGATCCTTTGGTATACCCACTCCTGTATCTTTCACTGAGAAAAGCACCTCATTATTCTTTCTCTCAACGGTTACCTTAATTCTTCCACCCTCTTTTGTAGTATAATTTATTGCATTTTCGATTAGGTTTTTAATTACAAGGGTAATTTTTTCTACATCTACTTTTACAATTTTTGGCTTTTTACTCTTTTTTATCTCTAATTCATATGAGAGGTTTTTCTTTTTAGCAAGATCTTTTAAGGAATCAAAAATTTTCTTTGTTAATTGATCAAACTCAACTACTTTTGGTTTATAAACAAACCTTCCTTCCTCAATTCTTGCCACATTTAAAAGGTCGTTGACCAATTTAATCATCCTTTCGTTGGTTTGATAGGTTTTCTCTAAGAATTCTTTCTGCTCTTTTGTCAACCCCCCTACATCCCCTGCAAGTAACATTCCCAAACTCCATTTAATGATAGACAAAGGTGTCCTTAATTGATGGGCAGAGATTGAAACAAATTGACTCTTCATTTCTTCAATTGCCTTCTCTCGGCTTATATCATGCAAAATTACAAGAAATGAGATTTTCTTTTTTTGATAAGTGGCAAACTTTGTTGTTACCTCTAAATAAAAATTCTTTCGAGGGGAAATTTCTTCCCTGAAAATTTCTTTGAATTCTTTACCCAATAACTTTATTAGAGGCTTAAGTTTGGTAATTTTATTTAGTGCTTCAATGGATTTGCCAAGAACTTTTTCTTTTTTTACCTGTAAAAATTCTTCTGCCTTTGGATTAATTAGCTCTAACTCTTTTTCTAAATTAAAGACCAGAATTCCATCGACAAAATTCATAATAATTGCCTCGGTTTTTTTCTTCTCCTCCTCTGCCTTTCTTCTCGCTGCCTCAGTATCTTCTAAGATATTTAAAAGGGCCTTTCTTGATTTCTCTAAATCTTTTGTTCTCTCCTTTATTCTTTCCTCCATTTTCCTTTGAAGTTCTTTAAATTGCGTGATGTCAATAATGCCTACAAAAAATCCAGTCAAATTACCTTGGGCATCTCTTCTTGGGGCAATTGAAACATCTACCAATCTTTTTTCTTTGTTTTTCTTAATTAAAGTTAATTCTCTCTCTTGTAAAGCATTTCCTTTGCTTGCAATATTTAAAAGATCATTTATCTCTACTTTCTCTAAAAAAAACTCGGAAAAAGGCTCTCCGGTAATCTCAATTGCATCAAAACCAGTAAGTTCCTCAAATGAACGATTTACATTCACAATTAAACCAGAGGGACCGATATCACAAATAGGCAATGGCAAAAAGGCAATGAAATCATCCAGATAGGTGGCTATGTCATTTAAGTCGTCTCTGAGCTTTCTAAGTTGTTCTTGGAGATTCTGTATTTTTGTTTTTTTTCCAAACAACATTTCACTTCCATTTAATTAGATATTCATGATAGGAGTTGCCTTTAAATTGGCATTTTGTTTCTACAACCTCTACTTTATCTTTGCCAAAGATATATTCACTAATTTGGTGATATATCCCCTATAATAGAGACATACAACTGTATGGACTTTCGATCTTCTCACTCTTAAAATTGCATATTTTTTCCTTTTCGTTTAATTTAACATTCTTTTATCACTTTCTCCACTTTTTTTAAACCTTCTTCTCCTTCTTTCCTTAAAATATAATCTTTGTGTGTTTTTAAAACCACCCCTCTTGTATAGGCCTCAATTGAAAGCATTCTTTCTAATTCTTTTTTAAACTCCTCTTTTGTTTTTTGGTCAATTACTCCCATGAGATTTTATATTCATGATAAGGATCACCCTTAAACATACATCTTATCTCCGCTATCTTAACCGGCCTTTTACCTAATGCAAGTTGGGCAATCTCCAAAAAATAGCCTTTATGATAGACACACATAATGGGGTGAAATTTGTAGCCCCTCACCCGGATAATGGCATATTTTTTCTTTGGGTTAAACTCCACTGTCTCAATCTCCCCAAAATCAAAATGCTTTGCCCAATATTTCGGGGTTTCTTTAAAACACCTCTCAACTGAGGCAAAAAATTTTGTTAAAAGTTTAATAAAAATAGAAAGTTTTGGCGCAGTTTTTCCCATCTCGAAAATACCATCATCATCTAAATGCAATACCTCTTTTGCCAGAAGTATTACTGTTACTGACAAATACTCTGGATAAAAACTCATTGGCTTAATTTCTTTAAGAGAGATATTAAAACCCAACTCTTTCAATCTTCTCTGAATTTTGCCCTGAGCCTCCATCCCTCCTTTTCTTCTTACATATTCAAGATCTGCTAAAATGACTGCCCCTTTTACATTACCGGGGATTTTTTTTAAATTTTCTATTTCTTCTTTTGTTACAATTTTATTTCCTGGCATTTTTTTTATATTTTTTTAATTCTTCTTCTAATTTTTTTATTTTATTTTTTAGTTCAACCATTTTTATCTCTCTCCCTACAGTAAATTTATGAAACTTTTCCAACTCCTTTACTCTCTCTTGCAATTCTTTTGTTCTCTCCTTTACTTTCTCATCTAAAAATTGTGCCAGTTCCTCAAGTTCTTTTGTTCTTGCTTTAACCCTTATCTCCAACACCTTTTTTTCATCCTCTAATACCTCATGACTCTCTTTTAATTTCTTGATCATTTCATTAAACTCCTCTGCCAGTTGCCCAATTTCGTCTCTGGTATAAGGTCTAATTTTTACATTTAAATTCCCCTCTCCAACCTTCTTTGCTGCCTGCAGTAACTCAAATAAGGGCTTTATAATCCGGGAAACAAAAAAAATAGTAAAAAGGGTTACCAAAAGGACTATAAAAATAAATGAAGAGGCGCTAATAAGCCAGGTGGTATATATATTAACCTCTATATTTCTGAAGGTCTCCGGTGATAAAAAAGGTCTTACCTGAGAAATTACATTTTCATAACCAATGTAAAGAATATAGGCGAAAAGAAGGTTTGAAAAGCAGATAATTGCCAAAATTCCCCAGAAAGCCTTAAAAAAGATACTGATTTTTCTACCCTTTTTTTTCATAAAATTTTTTTTTATGATACCACAAAAAATTTTTTAAATTAAACTCTGTTGAATGGATTGTCTTTTATTTGAGGTCTCTTTATTCAAAACCTCCGGCAATCTTTTGACCAAACTCAAAAACCCATAAGATTTCATAATCTCTCCTCCTTTTTTTTGGTTTAAATTTTTAAAATTACACTCCTCAAAGGAGAATTCTTGTCTTTTTAAAGCATCTTTATTAATTAAGATAAGTTCTCTTGAAAAAAAGACTTTCTCTCTTCCCTTTAAAAGGTTTTTCTTAATACTTTGAGGAATTTTGTCTGTTCCTCTCTCTAAGCCTTTATATAGCTCCTCTAAGTTTTTAAATTTCTCCAATAATAGAGAGGCAGTTTTTTTGCCAATTCCCAAAACTCCGGGGATGTTATCTGAGGGATCCCCAAATAAGGCCTTAAAATCTGGAACCTGTCTGGGTAATATTCCTAATTTCTCTTTCACCAAATTTTTATCATAAATTGTTGTCTCCTTAATTCCTCTTTTTAAAAGATAAACCTTAACAGAGGCATTTACTAATTGCAAAACATCTAAATCTCCGGTAACAATAATTACCTCGATATTTTTCTTTTCTTTTTTTATAATTTCAGCAATGCTTCCAATTAAATCGTCTGCCTCATATCCCTCCTTCTCATAAATTTTAATCCCAAAACTTTTAAGAATTTTTTTGAGATGAGGAATTTGGGATGTTAAATCCTCTGGCATCTTTGGTCTTTGGGCTTTGTACTCCTTAAATATTTTCTCCCTAAAAGTTGGGGCAGGAAAATCAAAAGTAACCGCTAAAAATTTTGGCCTAAATTCCTTTATCACCTTAAAAAGCACTAATAAAAACCCATAAACAGCGTTTATAATCTCTCCCTTTTTTGTTGTAAGGGGAGGTAAAGCATAAAAGGCCCTATAAAGAATGGCATTACCATCTATTAAAAGAAATGTTTCTTTTTTATCTTCCATCTTTTTTTAAAATTATTTTCCGTGTGTTTTGGCCTTTAACCTTAAATTCTATTTGAATTATATCTTTTGGTAAAAGTTTTTTTACTCTATCTGCCCACTCTATTGCAACAATATTTTCTTCTTTTTTAAAAATCCTCTCTATCCCCAGGTTCGAGATGTCCTCTTGTTTCTCAATTCTATAACAATCAATATGATAGAAATTTTTAAATGTTTTTTTGGGAACTTTAAACTTTCTCATTAAAATAAATGTTGGGCTTTGAATTCTTTTTTTAACCCCAAGTTCTTCTGCAAATCCTTGCAAAAAAGTTGTCTTCCCTCCTCCCAGCTCCCCAAAAAGGGCCAAAATTACTGGCCCTTTTTTTCTTTTTAACACAAGACGGGCAACCTTTTTGGCAAAGGTCTTTGTAGATTTTGCTGATCTGCTTAGAAACTCTTTTTTCATTGACTTTTGATAAAAAGAGGGGTAGGTTAAAAATAGAATATGGAGGAGTTTTTTGAAATCAAAAATTTAATAAAGAAATGTAGGAGCATTCTTCTTTGTGTCAATCCAGAAAAAACAACCTCTTTTGATCTAAACTTATCTTCGTCTGTCCTTTTTTACACTCTAAAAAAAATAGGAAAAGTTGTAAAATTTTATCCAAATGATTTTCCTTTCAATAACCCCTTCTTTTCTTTTCCTTTAAAGGATCTAAAACCTATTCTCTTTGTGTCCAAGGATTCAGATGTTTTGTCAGAGATCTATTATAAAAAAGAAGGTGATTTAATTGAACTCTGTTTTCTCTCAAAAAGTATCTCTTTTAATCTAAATAAAATGTCCCTTGAGGAATTTAAAAATAAGCCAGATGTAATTGTTACTTTGGGAGTTCCTTCCCTTGAAATTTTAGGGGATTTTTATGAGAGAAATTTTAAACTCTTCTTTTCTTTGCCAATTATAAACATTGATAACAACCCGGCAAATAGAGAATATGGGAAGATAAATTTTATAGAAGAGACGCCTTTTTCTTTCCTGATTTCTAAAGTACTTCTTGCGATTTCAAAAAAAGCAATAGATCAACATTGTGCAAAATCTCTTTTTTATGGGATTCTTTATTCTTTGAAACAAAAAAAATTGGAAAGAAAAACTATGGAATTACTTATTTTTTTAAAAGAAAGAACCTCTGAATTTTTAGAAGTTTCCAAGCATCTTCTAAAGGAATTCTCAGAAAAAGAAAGACGTTTATTTGAGGTCTTTGTCAAATCCCTTGAATATAATAGAGAGGTCTCGCTCCCAATAATCACAATCTCAAAGAAGGAGTTATCTTCTTCATTATTAAAAGAAGTTGATTTACCAAAAGGAATATCTCTCTTTAGAGGAAAAATATGGACAATCTCTCCCATCCTTTTTCTTTGGGAAAGTCACGCCTCAACTCAGGGTATTTTGTATTCCCCTTTTCCTGAACATCTCAAAAAACTCTCCCTTGTTTTTGATGGGGTAGCAAAAGAGGGAAGAGTTTTCTTTACCTCAAAGAGAAGTTGTCAGATTACAAAATCTTTAATTTTAAAAACTCTTTATGGTTAAAATTACAGGGAAAATAGAGATTCAAAAGGAAATTGAGAAAAAAATTGAAAAAACAGTTGAAGGAATTTTGGATTTAAAAAAACTAATTGAAAAAAACTTAAAAGAAAATATAACTATTCTTTTAAGTTTCATTTTAGCAGGCGCTATTCATCTCTCCTCATCTGATATCCATTTAGAACCCAAAGAGAAAGATGTAAAGATGAGAATCCGAATTGATGGAATGTTGCACGATGTTTTAATTATTCCATCAGAGATTTATCATTTTTTACTCTCTCGAATTAAACTTTTGGCTGGATTGAAATTGAATATTCATAATAGACCCCAAGATGGTAGTTTCTCTGTAGTTTTATCTCTTATTTTAAAAAAAGGAAAGGTAAAAGAAATAGAGATCAGAACTTCTGCTTTACCTACTGATTATGGGGAATCAATTGTAATGAGAATTTTGGATCCTGAAAGTCTAAGAAGCATTGAAGAATTAGGTCTAAGAGAAGATTTGTTGGAGTTGTTTAAAAAAGAGATAAAAAAGCCAAACGGAATGATTCTTGTCACTGGCCCTACTGGTTCTGGTAAAACAACAACTCTGTATGCATTTTTGAAATATTTAAAAAGACCAGAGATTAAAATTATTACAATTGAGGATCCAATTGAATATAGGTTGGAGGGAATTTCTCAAACAGAAGTTCATCCAGAAAAAGGTTACGATTTTGCAAATGGATTGCGAGCAATTGTAAGACAGGATCCAGATGTAATATTGGTTGGGGAGATAAGGGATTTGGAAACCGCTCAAATTGCCATTCAGGCAGCATTAACTGGCCATTTGGTCTTCTCAACCCTCCATACAAACGATGCTGCCGGCACCATCCCCAGACTGGTATCCTTGGGAGCAAATCCATCAAATATTGCGCCGGCTATCAATTTGGCAATTGCCCAAAGATTGGTAAGAAAGGTCTGTCCAAAATGCTTTATTTGGCGAACTCCAACAGAAGAGGAAAAAGAACTTTTAAAAAATCAACTTAATGATTTGCCAGAGGGTTTAAAAAAGAAATATCTACCTGAAAACTTAGATACCCTTCAAATAAAAGAAGGGAGGGGTTGCAAATATTGTAATTTTTGCGGATATAAAGGGAGGGTTGGTATTTTTGAGGCAATTGTTGTCAATGATGAAATGGAAAATTTAATTTTAAAAAATCCTTCAATCCCAGAGATAAAAAAATTGGCAAAGAAACATGGAATGGTGACAATGTTTCAAGACGGGTTGATTAAAGTTCTTTTGGGTATAACAACAATTGAGGAGGTAGAAAGAGTAGCGAAGGAAGAATAAAAAGTTGAGGGTAAAAAAACATTCCTTTAATCGAAGAATCAACAGAGATTGCTAGAATAATAAGCGTAAGCTTACTGACCCTTAAAAGGAAAAACAAGATCTGAGATTTAAGATATGGTTTTGAGATTTGACATTTGAGATTTGAGATATAAATTTAAAATCCCTGGCTGGAATTTCTTTGGATTTCCCAAAAGACCAGGATTTTTCCGAGGAATAACCAAGCAAACGCCTGGCTATCCAAGAAACTAAGAAAAACCCCTTTCCAGCCAGGGACTTCCTTTATTATATCAGATAAAAATATGGTTGTCAAGAGAAAAGAGGGAGATGAAATTTTAGATAATACCCTCAGGCCAAAAACCTGGGAGGAATATATTGGGCAGGAGCAGGTAAAAAGGAATGCCAAAATTATTATTGAGGCGGCAAAAAAGAGAAAAGAGGTGCCAGAGCATTTGCTTTTCTATGGTGCCTCTGGCCTTGGCAAGACAACTCTTGCCTATCTTATAGCAAAGGAACTATGCGCTGAAATTAAAACCACCTCTGGTCCTGTAATCGAAAGACCTGGGGATTTGGCAGCAATTTTGACTAGTTTAAATGAGGGACAAATTTTATTTATTGATGAAATTCATAGATTAAATAAAGTATGCGAGGAATTAATTTATCCGGCTCTTGAAGATTACAAACTTCATATTGTTGTTGGAAAAGGACCGATGGCAAAAACTTTAGAAATTAAGCTTCCAAAATTTACCTTAATTGGAGCCACAACAAGAATTGCTCAACTAACCTCTCCCTTGCGCAATAGATTTGGGGCAATTTTTCAACTCAAATTTTATAACTTAGAAGAGATCTCAAAAATTATTGAAAGATCGGCAAAAATCCTTGATGTAGAAATAGAAAAAAAGGCAATTGGGGCAATTGCAAAAAGATCTCGTTTCACCCCAAGGATCGCTAATCGTCTTTTAAAAAGAATTAGAGATTATGCCCAGGTTGAGAGCGATGGAATTATTACAGAAAAAATCGCAATTAAGGCTTTTGAGGCTTTGGAAATTGATGAATTGGGGCTTGAGCCAATTGATAGAAAAATTTTAGAAACCATTATTTATAAATTTGATGGAGGGCCTGTGGGAATTCAGGCGCTTGCTGCCTCTTTATCAGAGGAGGTAAACAATATCTTGGAGGTATATGAACCTTATCTTCTGCAACTTGGATTAATTAAAAGAACTCCAAAAGGAAGAGTGATAACAGAGATGGCTTTGAAACATTTAAATATCAAATTAAAGAATAAACTTCTCTAATTTATGGCCGGACATAGTCATTGGCACAGTATAAGGTATAAAAAAGAAATAGAAGATAAAAAACGGGCAAAAATTTTTTCAAAAATTGCCCGGCAGATTTTAATTGCCGCAAGAGAAGGAAAAAATTCGGAGACAAATCCCAAGTTAAGAATGGCAATTGAAAGAGCAAAAGAATTTAATATGCCAAATGAAAGAATTGAGAGGGCAATCAAAAGAGGGGCAGGAGAAATTGAAGGAGAGAAATTGGAAGAGGTAATTTTTGAGTGCTTGGGCCCTGGAAATGTTGCAATAATTTTGGAAGGAATAACTGATAACAAAAATAGAACTCTAAGTGAGATAAAACAGATATTGCAAAAAGAGGGAGGAAAATTAGCAGAAGAGGGGTCTTTGCGTTGGCAATTCAAAAGAATGGGGGTGATTAAAATTAACATAAAAGATCAACAAAAAAAACCACAAGATATAGAACTCCTATCAATAGATCTTGGGGCCCAAGATTTAAAATATAGAAATTCGTTTTTGGAAATCTATACTCTACCTGAAAATTTGGAGGAGATAAAAAATAAATTAGAAGAGGAAGGTATAATTATTGAGTCCTCGCAGCCTGAATGGGTACCCGAACATGAAATTGAAGTATCAGAAAAAGACAAAGAGGCCTGCAAAAAATTATTTCTGACTCTGGATGAAAATGATGCAATTCAAGAAATTTACTCTAATTTAAAATTATGAGAATTTTAGGTATTGATCCAGGAACCGCTACAACCGGATATGGGGCAATTGTGACAAAAAGAAAAAGCGATAAATTTGTTTGTGTTGAGTATGGTATAATTCATACAAGCGTTGATTTGTCTCAGTCAGAAAGATTAAAAAAAATTGAAAGAGAAATCTTGAAATTAATTAATAAGTTTGAACCTCATCTAATAGCAATTGAGAGATTGTATTTTTTTAAAAATTCAAAAACAGCAATAAGTGTTTCTCAGGCAAAAGGGGTAATTCTTTTAGCAGCAGCAAAGAAAAAAGTTCCAATTATTGAATTCACCCCACTTGAGGTTAAAATGACAATTGTTGGCTACGGAAGGGCAAAAAAGACTCAAATCCAGAAAATGATTAAAACCCTCCTTAATTTGGAGGAGACTCCAAAACCGGATGATGCTGCTGACGCTTTGGCTTTGGCAATTTGCGCCCATTTTGCAAATTTTTCTCTTTTAAAAAATGTGGAAAAAACCCTTGACAAAGGTTGAAAGAAAAATATAATAACTTTATAGATTATTTTAAGGGCAAGACCCAAAGGTCGGCTTAACAATTAATTCAAAAAACTATGGATTATATTGATAAAATCCTTTCTCAAATTGTTGACCAAGAAGAATGGGAAGAAGAAACAATGCCAGAAGAGGAAACAATGCCAGAAGAGGAAGATGAGGAAGTTGAAGAAGGTGGGGAAGGCGAAGAAGAAGGTCTTGAAGAAGAGGAAGAAGAGTTATAACCCAAAAGCCCCCAATAATTGGGGGCTTTTGGGACTTTTTAATGACCTCAAAAAAAAGAACATTTAAATTTTTCTCAAGATGGCCTAAATTTTTGAGGACTTTCTTTTTCTCTATCTTATTATTTTTCTTTATCCTTTCTCTAACCTTTTTATATTTTGCAAAAGATCTCCCAAGGCCAGAGGTTTTTGAAGAAAGACATCTTGCCCAGCCAACAAGAATTTTTGCAAGAGATGGTAAAACTGTTCTTTATACGATTTTTGGGGAAGAGAAAAGAGAGCCGATAGAATTAAAAGACCTTCCAGATTATTTAATAAAGGCGGTTTTGGCAGCTGAAGATGCTAAATTTTTCAAACATTATGGATTAGATTTTAAAGGAATTTTTAGATCTGTCTTAAAAAATCTAAAATTAAGAAAACCTATATATGGTGGCTCAACTATCTCCCAACAATTAATTAGATCAACATTTTTAACAAGAGAAAAAACAATTAGAAGAAAGATAAGGGAGATAGTTTTAACTTTAGAACTTGAAAGAAGATATTCAAAAGAGCAAATTCTTGAATGGTATTTGAACCAGATTCCGTTTGGTCCAAACCTTTATGGAGTTGAGGTTGCCTCTCAAAATTTTTTTGGTAAATCTGCAAAAGATGTAACCCTGCCAGAGGCAGCTGTTCTTGCCTCGGTCATCAGGGCTCCAAGTTATTATTATCCGTTCTCAGATCACAGAGAAGAGTTACTAAAAAGGAAAAATTATGTTTTAAAAAGAATGTTAGAGGAAGGTTTTATCTCTGAAAAAAATTACAAAGAAGCAAAAGAGAAAGAAATTGAATTTAAAAAAACACCCACTAAAATTTTGGCCCCTCATTTTGTTTTTTATGTGAGAAATTATTTATATAAAAAATACGGAGAAGAATTTTTAAAAGAAAATGGATTGAGGGTCTATACAACTCTTGATTGGGATTTCCAGAAAAAATTAGAAGAAATTGTAAAAGAAGAGGCAAGAAGAATTAAAAAATATAATGCCCATAATATTTCTGTTGTAGCAATTAACCCAAATACAGGAGAGATTCTTGCAATGATTGGCTCAAAAGATTATTTTCAGGATCCTTATCCTGAGGGTTGTATTCCGGGAAAAAATTGCCTTTTTGAGCCAAAAGTGAATGTCGCAATATATGGAATTGGCCAACAACCAGGCTCTGCCTTTAAGCCCTTTGTTTATGCGACTGCTTTTCAAAAGGGATATTCTGAAAATACAAAGGTGTTGGACGAATTAACAAATTTTGGAAAATGGGGAGGAAAATATTATATTCCTCAAAATTATGACGGTAAATTTAGAGGCTGGATTACCTTAAAACAGGCATTGGCTCAATCTTTAAATGTACCATCTGTAAAAGTTCTTCTTTATTTTGCAGGGATTGAGGATAGTGTTAAAACTGCCAAAAAATTTGGAATTACCACTTTAAATAAACCTCCTTCCTTTTATGGTCCATCACTGGTTTTGGGAGGAGATGAGGTAAGGCTTTTAGATATTACCTCTGCTTATGGCGTTTTTGCAACAGAAGGCCTAAGAAATTCACCGGTTGCTATTTTAAAAATTGAGGACTCCAAAGGAAGAATTGTTGAGGAATATAAACCCTCTCCTTTGCGAGTTGAAAGAAAAGATGTTTGTCAAAAAATTAATGATATTCTCTCTGATAACGATGCCAGGAGTCCAATGTTTGGAAGAAATTCCCCCTTATATTTCAAAGATCGTTGGGTGGCAGCGAAAACTGGCACCACAAACAGTTTCAGAGATGCCTGGACAATTGGATATACCAAAAATATTGTTATAGGAGTGTGGGTTGGAAATAATAATAATGTTCCAATGAAAAAGGTTCCTGCGGTTACAATTGCAGGACCTATATGGCGTAAGGCAATGGAAGAGGCCATAAAAAGATGGCCTTAGGCTTGTTTAATAGGCATTAGAATATAAAGAAAATCCTGTTGTTCTTTTGGTTTTAAAACTCCTGGCCCTCCTTCTTGGTTGAGTTCAAAAATAATTTCATCTGTCTGAATTTTTGAGATACCTTCAATTAAAAATCTCCAATTAAAGCAGGTTTTTACTCCCTCTCCTTTAATTTCCGCCCCCATCTCAACATTTGCCTCTCCTATTTCTGTGCTCTTAGCAGAAATCTCTACTTTTTTCTTTTTTGGATCTACTAAAAGAAATATCTCATTCCCTCCTCCTGAAAAAATACTTACTGTTTTTACTCTGTTTAAAAACTGTTTTTTATCTATCAAAATTTGAGTATGAAAGGTTTTTGGAATTACTGCCTGGTAGTCGGGAAAATCACCCTCAATTAATCGAGAGATTAACTGGGATTGAAGGTTTTGGGTACCTTCAAAATATGATTCAAACATTATCTGCCCCGAAGAGATAAAGAGTTTTATTTTTTCCTTTTTATCTGAGAAAACATTAACAAACTCTCTGGCTGCTCCTCTTGGAAGAATAAATGATTTTTCTTTTAACTCTTCTTGAGGCTTCTCAAAAAATAGCGTTTTTTCTGCCAACCTGAAACTGTCGGTGGCAACAATTTTTAACTGATCTTTTGAAAATGAAAAGAAAATACCTGAAAGCTCTGGTCTTGCCTGCCCTGTGGCGCAAAAATCAATTACCTGTAAAATTCCCTCACACAAAGGGAAGGGGTTTAACTCTACAACTTGTGTTCTTTCAATTTTTGGAATGATAGGAAAATCCTTTGGATCCATTCCTTTGATTTGGGCCTGATATTTTTGATCTACTATATTTAGATTTTTCCCCTTAGTTTCGAGTTTTATGTTTGGAATCTCCAAAAAAGAGATTAAATTTGAAAGTGTCCGGACAGGAATTGTAATTTCTCCTTTTTCTTCAATTTTGGCCAGACAATAATACAAAATAGCAATTTCTAAATTTGTTGTGGTCAATTTCAAAATAGATTCTTCTGCGGACAATAAGACATTATTTAAAATCGGAAGGACTAAATTTTTTGTACAAATTCTTTCAACCAAATTTAATCCTTTTTTTAGTTCCTCTGTTGAAATAGTAATTTTCATAAATTTAATTTTATTGATATTAAAAAGAAATAAATTTGTGGATTATTTTTATTTTTTTATATATCTTAACATAATTTAGGAAAAAATTCTTGAAAATTATGTGGAAAATTTGGGCAAGAAAATTTTTAGCAAAATTTTTAAGAAAAAATCCCAAAACTTTTAAACAGTTTATTCAGAATATAATTTTTCTTTCAAAAGATTCATCTCTTCGGCCAAATCTTCATTTTTCTCTAATTCTTTGACCAGTTTTTGATAGGCGTAAATGACCGTTGTATGGTCTTTTCCCCCAAATTTTCTTCCAATTAAAGGAAAGGAATATTTTACCTCTTCTCTTAAAAGATACATTGCTATTTGTCTTGCCTTTACAATTTCCTGTTTTCTTGAAGTTGAGAGAAGATCTTTTTGGGAGAGATTGTAAAATTCGGCCACAATTTTTGTTAATTTTTGAAAATCCAATTTTTTATGTTTTGGCTGAATAACCTTTTTTAGAAGTTTTCTTGCCGTTTCCAGGTCAAGAATTTCGAGATTACCCATTTTTTGGTAGGCGATCAAACGATTTAATGCTCCTTCTAATTCCCTAATGTTACTTTGAATATTTGCGGCAATAAATTCTAATATTGAGTCGTCAATGATAAAGTTTTTTTCTTGAGCTTTTTGCTTTAAAATTGCAACTCTTGATTCGAAGTCAGGAGAAGAAATGTCTGCAATCATTCCACCCTCAAACCTTGACTTCAACCTTGCTTCAAGTGCTGAGATTGCCTTGGGAGGTCGATCAGAGGAAATAACAATTTGTTTATTGCTCTCATATAAAGTATTAAAAAGATGAAAGAACTCTTCTTGGGTTTTTTCTTTTCCAGCAATAAATTGAATATCATCTATGATCAAAACATCATATTGACGATACTTTTCTTTAAATTGCTCAATTGTCTGATTTTTAATGGCATTAATAACTCCTCCGGTAAATCGTTCAGAACTAACATACCTGACTTTTTTTTCAGGGAAAACTTTTGTAATTCTATTTCCAATTGCCTGTAAAAGATGTGTCTTTCCCAACCCCACCCCACCATAAATAAATAAAGGGTTATAAAGAGTACCAGGAGATTCACTTACCGCCCAGGCAGCAGCATGGGCTAATTCATTAAAAGGCCCAACAACAAAATTTTCAAATTGGTATCTTGGATTGAGGCTTGTTTCTTTGTTGATATAAAGCTCTTCAAATCTTAACTGATCTGGATGGATTTGAGAGAGATCTAATTCAAAATTGAATTTTTTGTCTTTTTTTGAAATTACCCTAAATTCTATCGCTTTAATTTCTTGATTAAACTGCCTTGCTATTTTTAAGAGAGTGTTTTTATATCTTTTTTCAATCCATTCTTTTGAAAAATTATTTGGTACCCCAATGATCAAAATATCTTTTTTAATTTCAAGAATACAGGTATTTTTAAACCAAGTGGCAAAATTTGCCGGAGACAGGTTTAATTGAACTTGGGCTAGTATTGCCTGCCAGAGATTCTCTTTTTTCATAGATTTTCTCATCTTCAATAATTATAAAAAGATAAGAAAATAAGACAAGAGGCGCGAAAATTCAATCCCTTGTGGAAAATTTGTGAAAAAGTTGGGGAGAACCTAACAAATGTTTAACATGACATGTTAAACATTTTTCATTTTTATATATGGTAAAAAGGACGTAAAACCAAGATTATGGCAATGGTTTTACGCTTTTAACAAAATTTAATAAGCCTATCAGAGATTTGACCTTAATTGGTTTTAATATTATACTCCAAATATGTAGGGTTATTTATAAAAACTATGGCGATTCAGAGGAAATTTAAAAAAAGAAAAAGAAAAAAGACGCATGGATTTTTAAAAAGAATGGCAACAAAAAGCGGAAGGAGGATTTTAAAAAGGCGCAGAAAAAAGAAAAGGAAAAAATTGACTCCCTAAATGTTGCCAAAAAAACATCGCCTAAAAAAGAAAAAAAATTTTGAGAGAGTTTTAAAAGAAGGAAAAGGAATAAATGATAAATATTTTTTTGTGAAATTTAAAGAAAATGATTTGGGATTTGTAAGGGTTGGATTTATTGTCTCAAAGAAGGTTTCAAATAAGGCAGTTGTAAGAAATAAAGTAAAGAGAAGAATGCGAGAGGGTGTAAGGGGGTTTTTATCAGAAATTCAAAAAAATTTAGATATTGTAATTATTGCAAAGAAAGGAGGCCAAAGTCTTGATTTCTGGGAAATAAAAGAAAGGTTGGAAAAAATATTAAACAAATTAATAAAAAATGATAATCTCTGATCTATTTAGAATTCTTCTCTGGCAACCATTATTTAATCTCTTAATTTTATTTTATTCAATTCTGCCCGGCCATGATTTTGGAATTGCAATTATTGCCCTAACCATTCTTGTAAGAGTAATTCTTTGGCCTTGGCAGAAGAAAGCAATTTACTCCCAAATTGTTTTACAAAAGATTCAACCAAAATTAAAGGAGATTCAAAAAAAATATAAAAATAACAAAGAGAAATTAGGAGAAGAACTTTTAAAACTTACCAAATCCCAAAAGGTAAATCCCTTTTTTGGTACTTTTGTAACATTAGTTCAACTTCCAATTTTAATTGCCCTTTATAGAGTTTTTGGGGGAGGACTAAATGAGGAAAATTTTGTTTATTTGTATTCCTTTATTAGAAGGCCTGCAAATCTTGACCCTTCTTTTTTGGGCATTGTTGACTTAAGCCAGCCAAACACAATTCTTGCAGTTATTTTGGGAATTCTTTTATTTTTTCAGCAAAAGTTTTTAATTCAGGCGCCAAAACCCAAAAAAGGATTTGCAAATCTATTTCAGACCCAAATGTTATATTTTATGCCCATTTTTACGGTTCTAATTTTTTTAAGGGTTCCCTCTGCCCTAGCCTTATATCTTATTATTTCAACCCTTTTTGGGGTTTTACAACAAAAAATAGTAAAAAAAGAAATTGAGGAGGATGAAAAAAGAGGAAATGAAACAACAGATTAAAAAAATCGCAGAGAAATTTTTTGAAAAAATAGGAGAGAAAAATGAAATTTTAATTGAGGCAAAAGAAGAAAACTTATATTTGGTTTCCTTAAAAACAGAAGACCCTCAGATTTTGATTGGAAAAAGAGGGGAAACTTTATTTTTAATTCAGCATCTTTTATCAAAAGTTATCAAGCAAAAATTACAAGAGAAAGTTTTAATTGATTTGGATATAAACGATTATAAAAAGAAAAAAATTAATTTTTTAAGAGAATTAGCAGTTCTTGTTGCTGATGAAGTTGCTCTACACAAAAAAGAAAAAGAGTTGGAACCAATGCCCGCCTATGAGAGAAGAATTATTCATCTAACTTTGTCTGGAAGAAAAGATGTTGCAACTGAAAGCAGGGGCCAAGAGCCAAGGAGAAGAGTGGTGATTAAGCCCATTTAATAAACAGAGGCCTTAATCACTACAATTGACCCTGTGACATTGTCAAACAGAAATTGCTTAAGATCAGGAGCAGTAAAGACAAGGAGAAGCGCTTCATTTCCTCTCCTCATTCGGATTATTCCTGCATTTTGGTCCCAACTTTTGCCCATAAAGCTAACACTTTTTTTAATCAGTTCAGGCCTATCATGGATTGTATCTCTTCTGTCATATAAAACAACAAGATAAGAAGCCCCGGGTTCAATTCCTAAGTAAGAAATACCAGCCGGAACATCAGCACTAATATCAGAAGCGAAAAGAGGTTGCCTTCCTATTCCATCCTCCACCTTTCTTACTTTATCTCGTGTCCAATAACCATCAAAACCATTTAGTGTATTTTCGCCTCCTTTAAAAGCGGCACCTCTTACATAGTTGATATAAGGATCTTTAATACCAAAAATTCCTATCAGCCCCCCTGTTCCACTCGTAACTGAACCATCTCTTTCTGCCCTTTCCCAACAAATATCCTTACTGGGATCTTTACACCAATGCAAAACAATTTGTTCAGGAAAATCTGCGAGTGGTTCACAATCAGCATTTGCGCAGATAATAATATCTCTATCAGGAGCATCATCATTTAAGGCAAATATTGTTAAGGAACTTGCACCGGTTGCGCCCAAATCCCCTTTATCAAAATAGGTAATATCTTCATTTAGATCTGGTAATAAAACAATTGCCCATCCTTTATGGGCTCCTCCCAATTCCCCAGGGAAGTCATGCAAAACAGCCCCATAGCGAATATCTCTATCAGCATCTCTTACCAATGCCACTGAGCGCACATTATTATGGAGCCAGTTTGGGAAATTGGAGACACTATTTTTATAGACAATAAAATTCTCCCCAGCACCTAATGTTCCATCTATTCTAAAGTTAGGAGCATTAGAAAGATAGACCCCGGGTGATTTCCAGATAATTTCAACACAACTTACTGTAATTCCTGGGTCTACAGCAATACAGGTGCGCGGATTAAATTCAGGTATATTATCATTAGGATAAGTCATTATTGCCCCCCCTCTACAATCAGGGTTATCAAAAAACCTTATAATAATATCTCCATGAGAGTTAAAAGTAAAAAATGAACGTACGGTAAAAAATTCTTCCAGAGATTCTGTGTATTCCACTTTTTCATACCTCACTCCTTCGGGCAAAGGAAACAAAACTCCCGGGAGCCCACCGCTTCCTTGGCCACAATTTTGATCGGTATAAATAATAATTCCTCTTCCGTATGCTTCTAATGCCGGGGGAGTGAGGGTAAGAAATTGAGGATTTAACTCTCTGAGAATAATTGTTGTACCAAAAATAATAACAAGCCCCAAGAACGCAGACAAAATTTGATTTTTTGCATCTTTTAAGGCCTCAGGGTTTCCTGCGGAACTAAGGTAACGGACCCCTGCTTTTATTAAAAGCCCCAAAATTAAAATGCCGACAAAGGTAATTGTGAAATAATAAACATATCTAATATAAAAAGGAAGATAAGAAATACGCTCTGGCGGGGGACCGAAAGGCAGGGTTGGATAAGTTATCTCAAGAACTCCTGGTTGGGCAAAAACAAAACCTGTTCCAGACGCCATTAAAAATGAAAGGATAAGAATATATTTGAGTTTCATAAATTTTTAAAAACTAAGGCTGAATTATACAGCAGAAGAAATTACTTGTAATATTGTTTATATGTTCAAGATACCACACCTCATCATAGCAATAACAATTGAGGGGCGTTCTTTTTCTATTAATCCTAAAATTAAAGTAGTCGCAGTCATAAGGAGGATCGTATCTATTGCAAGTTTCTCGTTTTATATGAAGGGCCAATTTTGCCATTCGGCAATTTTCAAGATAACTTGCTGCTTGTTTTTTTTCAATATATTTTTTAATATCAGCATACAACATTCTACATCTTGTTAAACTATACTCACCTCCAATAGCTACTTCTCCTACTTTCTGTTCCCGATAAGCATTATCTTTTTCCTTTTCATCCGCTAAGTCAATATCTGTATATTTTGTGCGACTCTTTTCTATCTCTAATAGCGCATCTATTAAAGTTTTAAAATTCTCTTCTCTTCTTGAATAGTTTAATAATTTTTGTACTTCTATAAGTTTCTCTATTAAAGTATAATTTTTTTCTTCAATTTTATCAAGTTGCAAATTGCCATCTTTATCTCTACAGTTGGCATCATCAGCAGTGCAGCAAAGATCATGGTTAATTGGCACTTTCTCTCCTGTTTTTGGATGGCCGTCTGGATAAACAGAGTTAAGGCGAAAGTAAGATTCATAAATGTTTATTCCATCTGCTACGATTACTTCTTGATCGGGTTCGCCCAAAAGAGCCTTGATTTCAAAAGCCAATTTTCTTATTGTGCCATTAAGTTTGATTTTATTATATTTTTTAAGAATATCCTTTAAAGGACAGGCATTCCCTATACATGTGCATTCACATCTACAACAGGTCTTGCAATTACCTCTATCATCACAATGACAATCATAATACTCTTTCTCGCAGCCCGGGGTACAGTTTTTACTACATTTACAAGCATCTTTTGTAGTAAGCGATAAAAGTCCGGGAACTAACACTCCAACAGTAGTAGATGCTAATTTGCCTTGCTCGAGCACCTTATCTATTATTCTGTTTCCTTTATTTTTCACATTCCTTAATTCTCTTACAATGTCTCTGATAAGCTTGATTGCTTCGTCCATTGCCTTTCCAATTGGTATTTCAACAATTCTATCGCAGGTAACTCTCATTACTTCTTGAGCTCCAGGCTCTTGGATCTTGAGTTCTTTGGCAAATACAAAATTATCAGAGAAGAAGCTTCTTTTGCTTTCAGGAATAGAGATTGGAGTAAGCGGAGAGGGATAAGAATAAAAGATAGCAGGATCATCAGCGCTGATTAAGATGGCATTGTTTCGTAAGGGAAAAGATAATTTTTCTATCTTTACATCTAACCTTGTCTCCATTATGGTTTTTAATGCTCCCAGCTGCGTCTGGCTCATAGGTTGGGTATAGTGCGGATTAAGGAAATTTCTCATTTCTAGTAAATAATTAAGTTGATCCTCGAGATGATCGAGATTTGTTTGAACATCTCGCTGAGGGGGGTCAGTTTTTGGAGAATGAGTTCCCTTATTTTCAACAGCAGCCAGCGAGGTAGTGGTATTTTTCCAAATAACCTCCTCTATTTTTTCAAAAATTTCTTCTAAATCAGCTCCCCGCAAAGGGGTTTTAATCCAATTTTCCCAGTGTGGGGATGCATCAATACAGGCCTTAATTTTATTTCTTAATTCCTCTGCCTCGGGGCTATACCAATAAGAATCATCTCGATAATCATCGTTTTTTACTAAAGGTCTTTCAACATCAGAATTTAAAAATCTTCTTATATGTTCTGCTAGATATTTCATCATATATATTTTGCAATTTATCGGGTCGGTTGGATCCTTGTAATAAGCAGGAAGAATTTTATCTTTAAGTTCGTTTAATTTGTCTCGGACCTTCCCTGGACAAGGATGTCTTGTGTCCAAACACTGACAAAAGTTACATTTACAATCACTATTGCCAGGACAGGCAGTTGTTTCGCAGTTTTTACAGTCACACTTTTTTACATAATGGTATAGATCATCAATATGTTTTCTAAACTCCTCCATAAGTTTTGCAAATTGCTCGGATAAATCAGCAATTCTCTCAAAAGCAGGAAGGGTGGTAGTAGTTACTTCATGGATTCTTTTGAGCCTTCTTCCCTCCAATGCCCCCTGATATTGTGTGGTTGTTGCATTTGGATCCTCTTGATATCTGGCAATATAAAAAAGGTTTGTTGTCGTGCAGACTGATATAGAGGCATAATTATCTAAACTTGTATCAGGATCAGTGGTTGTGGGAATAAGATCAAAGAAGGCATAAATAAAAGAAGAGGGCGTTATTTCAGAAGTAATCATTGATCCTATAGGAATCTCGCGGAACCTCCAAACGGTTTCGATTGCGGGCTCAATATCTGGAAGGGGTATCTCTTCAATTGGGGTTAAAGAAAGGAGAGGAAATAATACCAATTGAGGGTTAAGAGTATTTAAAATTAAATAGGCAGAAAAAATGATTAACAGCCCCAAAAGCGCTTTCTGAATTTGTTCCTTTGCCTCAGCCATTCGGGAGGGGTTTCCGACAGAGAAAATATATCTAATGCCTCCCCACACAATTAATACAAAAACCAAGAAACCTGCCAAATATATAGAGAGGTTATAAATATATTTCAGATATAAAGAAAGCGGAACATCGGGAGAGGCGGGAGGCGTGGCAAAAGGGATAGTTGGGTAGATGACTTCAAGAGAGGTTTGAGAAAAAACAAACCTTGCAAAAAACAAAGAAGAAAAGAAAATAATAATTATAGTATACCACAAACTAACTTTTTTCATGTTTTGATTTTAAATCAGAGACAAGGTAAAGAAGCCAAAAAAAGAACGCCCCAAGATAAGGAGTTAGCTCTCCTAAAAAAGCAAACCAAAATTTTTTACTTTTTTTTCTTTTCATTTTCCGCCACCCCCCAAGAAAAACTAGGCCTAAAAAATCAGGAATAAAAGAAAAACTTTCGTCAATTATAAAGGATATAAGACCAAGTATTTCCAGCCCTATAGTGGTAATAAAAGCCATTAGATCGCTTGCATCCATTCCCTCTTCGTTCATTATGCTTCTTTTAATTTCTTCATCTGTTTGATTTTTACTATCTCCTCTGGTGCGGTTGTAATTAGTTGATGTTCTACATAGGAAGAGACCACCCTTATAGCTACATGTTTCTCACCAGCAAAGAATATTCCCTCTCCAATTGGACTCTCCAATAACAAATATTTTTCCTCATCGGTTAAATTGAAGGTTTTTTGAACAACATCAATTGCAGCCGGGGATTGTTTCATCAAAAGTTGTAGAGATGAATTTGTAATGATTGGTTGTCCATACTCTGATTTCATAAAGTCATTTACATCTTGGGTAATTGTTGTTACCCCAATCCAATATTTTCTTCCTCTTTTTACAATTCCAAACAAAAAAGACGCTGAATCCTCTGACTGCATTAACCACCAGGCCTCATCGATAACAAGAATTCTTTTTTTCATTTCTTTTTTAACTGTATTCCAGATATAACGCATAATAATATACATTGCCAGTGGTCTTAACTCTGTCTCCAAATTTCTGATTCCAAAAACAACCATTTGTTTATCCATTGTTACATTTGTTGGATAATTAAAGAACCCCGCATAAACTCCTTTTGTAAATTTTCTTAATTTTCTTGTTAAACTTTCCGCCCCTTCCATTGTTTCCAGAACTGCTTCTAAATCTGAGAGAAGCGGAATTCTTTCCTTCCATAAAGACGGATCAGTTTCAGGGGTAATGTCTCTTGCAGCATAGGTTTCTGTGATTGCCTGATCAATTAAGGCATCTTCTTCTGGTGTCAAGCCCCCAAGCATCACCCTCATTAAACCCACAAGATTGATGATGTTTGATCTGAAAACATCCTCTGGAGTTTCGTCTTCTGCGGGCAAAGGTAAATCAAATGGATTTATATGGCTTGGTGATTTTAAAGAAATATCATAAAAAGCACCGTCTACTGCATCACACAAAAACCTATATTCGTTTTCGGGATCAATGACAATTACATCCACCCCAAGCATCAGATACCTTAGAATCTCCAATTTGACCACATATGAATTGTGAACAAACATCCCTCCAAATCCTGCTAAGAATACCTCATTTTCAACAGTTAAGTCATACACATATTTTGTTTTTTTGCCTTCGATTTTTTTAATCTCAACAATCTCATCAAAGAAAAGATCAGAATTCGCCAAGGTTTTTAAAATAGAAATAATTGTTTTTGCATAATCAAAAACCTCTTTTTGGTAGAAGGTTTGGGAATAGTATTTATGAGAATTTGAAAAAGTGGCCAGAGTGGAGGGTGTTTTTAGAACTTCAAGCCTTTTTTCAAGTATCTTGATAATTTTTCTTAAATGTCCTCTTGAGGGATAGAAAACTCCTCTTTTTTGGGGTAAAATTTCCGCCACTCCTTTTGTCAAAAATGGGCAAATTGAGGATAAAGTTTTACACAAAGAAGCAATTTCTGGAATAACATCTACATTGGTATTTCCTTTCTTTTTAATGATTTTTCCAAGTTGTTTATTCTTTTTCTCTGTTAAAAAGCCAATTTCGTTTTTGAAAACTTCTAAACTTTCTTTTCCAGAAATTGTAAGTTGCCAATAAGTTTTTTTTCTTTTCCGGTTTTGTAAAGCCGCCTCTTTTTTCTTTTTTTGAATTCTTACCACAATCCCAAAGCAATAAAGAAGATAGGCGATTTCAGATATAAGATCTTTGGATGAAAGAAGAAGAGATATTTCATTGTCTTTTATCTTTGCGTATTTTTCAAAATAATTTTTGAGAAAATGAGCCAAATTTTGCTTATTACAATTATCTGGAACAGATTTTAAGCCAGAAAACCTAACTTGTTTAGGAAAAGTTATTTTTCTTGGGAGAGGAACAAAATCACCCCTTTTAACTTCCGAACTTTTAGTGACTATTATTTTCCCATTTTTTAAAACCAACATATTGTGATCGCCGGTTGTTGTAATTTCCCTTCCACTTCTTGTTCTAAATTTATACAAAACTCTTGGGGCTTTTTTTCTTGCTGCTATTGTGACTTTTGACCAGGACGATCTTAGATTTTTATTAAAACTGAAAACTTCAATTTTTGGATTCACTACTCCCTCAAGTTCTGGATCAATTTTCTTGCATCCATATTTTTTGATTAATCTCTCAACTAAATCTCCAATTTTTACCATCTTTATTGTTCCTCTATCTTTTATGATTACAGGCTCCCAAGGCATAATTGACTTCCCCCCACCGGATTTTCCAAAGACAACCATATTTGCGTTTTCTAAAGTAAATCTGTCAAACAAAACCAAAGAATTATTGTGTTGATTTATTCCATATAAAATTCCCTCATTTGAACTTAAATCAAAAGAGACGAAGGGAAACATTGTAGAAAGGGGGCCTGTATTCATTGGAGTATGAACCATTAACCGGTCAACACAATAAGGGGAGGTTGAGGTAAAACCTTTATCTTGCTGATATAAAGCAGGTTTTATATAGACAAGTTTTGACTCTAAGAGTGAGCGCAAGATACCCTCGATTTTATCAAGTTCTTTTTTTGTCTCCGCATAGATTGTAATATAAAGGCCAACCCTAAACATTCTCTCCTCTGCTGTCTGAAGTCTATCTCTTAGGGTTTCAATATCTCTGTAGGCGGTCTCAAGAACTGGATCTCTTATTAAACCTCTCTCCTCTCTTTCCATAATTTCTGACTGAACCTCGGTTAATTTCTTTCTTAATTTTTTAAGAACCAGTCCTGTATCAATTGGATGCATAAAGATTGAGATATTCATTGGCACATCTAAATTGATGATAGGAGAAAGCCAGCCGGTTGAAAGATATCTTGGAAAAGAGAAGATAAAATATGTTCTTGCTAGAGTTTTTCCAATTTCTGTATGGTCAGGGCCAAATTTCAAAGCGGGTGGAGCAATAATATCCAAAAGCCCAACTGTTTGGGTTCTTGGCAAGACATCTTCCTCTTTTTTTCCTAATAATTTGTCCAAAAAGGGAATCCTCATATTCTATTTAATTAATTCAGGGGGGATTTCTGGATAATAACCAATCCTTGCCTCTGATAGATGATAAAAAGCCCATAAAAGTTCTGCCAATTCTTCTGAATTTAAAGGGATACTCCAGACCCCACACCTTCTCAAGCCTAGAGCCAAAAACTCCATTCTCTGATAGAGTTGGCTTTTACATTTTTGAAATAATTCTTCAGTTAGCACTGGCGCAGTTTTTAATTTAAATAATACCCCACCCTTTACTACTGCTCCCTCACTTTCGGATAGGTAGAAGGGAACAATGATATAAAAATGCTTTGTCATAATTGAACTTCCAACGACAAGTTTTTCAATAAACTGGCGATATTCTCTTGTCTGGGCCTTTAGGAGTTTATTTTCCTGTTTTTTTTCTAATTCCTTTAATCTATCAAGATAGCCGGTGATATTTAGTTTTCTTGACTGAATTAGAAACTGGCAGGAGAAATCCAAAGAATTTAGAAAATTTTGAAACTGATAAATTATTGCCTCCTGTTCCCCTCTTGATTTTAAGGCAAAATTTAAAGATGAAACCATCATCACCCCTCTTAGGGTATGATCCCTTAAAATCAAAACCCCATCTTTTATTTGTTCGACTTCTAAAAAATATTGAGCGGAAATTGGCATAAATTATCTATGGATTTCAATTATATTTACTAATTTTTTTAACCTACTGCCTTCAGCAATTCTCAAACTTGTCTCAGGGGCTGGCAATTTTCTCTCTTTTTTTGCCTGTTTTTTTGGCAAACTTGGAGGAGGGACTTGCCTTTGTTGCCAGACATAAATTTTTGTCCTAAAAATATACATAAAACCTCTTGCCAAGATTGTGGGAACAGGAAACCCTCTTATTTTCCCAAAGGCAAAATAGACAGCAAAAATCATTAAAGGAATACCAATTAGAATTATTTTTGAAAGTCTAACCCCGCTTGCAATCATAATTAAAATTATCAAAGTAGGGCCTCCAATCCAGATCAATTGATGAAAAGTAAAAGGCCCGGCAATTTTTGGTTTTATCTC
>JAJOKZ010000039.1 GCA_021129555.1 Minisyncoccota bacterium | reverse complement strand
CCTCAACTGTCAAAAATGTACTTATCTTATACATATAATTGGAAGGAGGGGATTTTTTGTTTATAATGAAAAGAATTTATGGCAAAGATATATAATTTTTCAGAAACCGAGCAAAAACTCCTCAAATTTTGGGAGAAAGAAAAAATTTATAAATTCAATCCCCAAAAAAGAGGGAAAATTTTTTCAATTGATACTCCCCCACCGACTTTGAGCGGGAGAATGCATCTTGGGCATTTCTTTTCATATACTCACCAAGATATAATTGCAAGATATCACAGAATGATTGGTGAAAATGTTTTCTATCTCTTTGGGGTTGATGATAACGGTCTTCCAACAGAGAAATTGGTTGAAAAGTTAAACAAGGTACGACTTTTTGATCTGGGAAGGGAAGAGTTTATAAAACTATGTCAAAAAACAATTAGAAAAATTCTTCCAGAATTTGTTTTTGATTGGAAAAGGATGGGACTTTCTTGCGACTTTTCTCAAATTTATTCCACCATTTCAAAAGAAGTTCAAAAATTAAGCCAATATTATTTTATTGATTTATACAAAAAAGGAAGAATTTACCAAAAAGAAACCCCGGTTTTATTTTGTCTTGAATGTCAAACAGCAATTGCTCAGGCAGAAATTCAGGAGGTAGAAAGAAAGAGCTATTTTGTGGATATTAAATTTAATTTAAAAGAAGGAGGCCAAGTTACTATCTCAACCACAAGACCAGAGCTTTTGCCAAGTTGTGTGGCAATTTTTGTTCACCCAAAAGACAAAAGATATAAAGAGATTGTAGAAAAAACCGCAATTGTTCCAATTTTTGGGCAAAAGGTTCCAATCTTTGCAGATGAGTTAGTGGATCCCAAAAAAGGAACAGGGGTTGTAATGTGTTGTACTTTTGGGGACACAACAGATCTTGAGTGGTATTTTAAACACAAGCTTCCGCTTCGAATTTCTATCACAAAAGATGGGAAAATGAATGAACTGGCAGGACCTTTCAAAGGACTTTCAGTAAAACAGGCAAGGCAATCAATAATTCAAGAATTGGCAAAAAAGGGATTTGTTAAAGATAAAAAGGAAATAGTTCATATAATAAAGGTCCATGAAAGATGCCAGAGAGAGATTGAGATTTTGCCAACTCAACAATGGTTTATTAAATATTTGGATTTAAAAGAAAAATTTTTAGAACAATCAAAGAAACTTAATTGGTATCCAAAATATATGAGGGTCCGGCTCGATAATTGGATTAAAGGTTTAAGATGGGATTGGTGCATTTCTCGCCAGCGATATTTTGGTATTCCAATTCCTGTCTGGTATTGTAAAAAATGCAAAAAGGTAATTTTGCCCCCAATTAAAGATTTGCCAGTTGATCCTTTACATCAAAAACCAAAAAAAATTTGCAAATGTGGCTCAAAAGAATTTATTGGAGAGAAAGACGTTTTAGATACCTGGGTTACAAGTTCTTTAACTCCTCAAATCGCTCTTTTATTGCTCAAATCCAAGAAACTTCAAAAGAAGATGTTTCCAATGTCTTTAAGGCCGCAAGCTCACGATATCATTAATTTTTGGCTATTTTATACTCTTGCTCGTTCATATCTACATTTTAAGAAACTTCCCTGGAGAGATATAATGATTTCTGGCTTTGTTTTAGATCCAAAAGGAGAGAAAATGTCAAAATCAAAAGGGAATGTGGTAGAGCCCCAGGCAGTAATTGAAAAATATGGAGCTGATGCAACAAGATATTGGGCATCTCAGGCAAGATTGGGAGAGGATTTAAAGTATTCAGAGGATGAGATAAAACAGGGAAAAAGAACAGTGACAAAACTTTGGAATGCTTCAAGATTTTCTCTGATGCATCTTAAAAACTACACTCCAAAGAAAATTAACTCAGAGGATTTAGAAGACGAAGACAAATGGATCTTAACGAAACTTTATAGAACTATCAAAGAATATCGAAATTATATGGACAAATATGAGTATTCAAAAGCAAAAGAAAATTTAGATAAATTTTTCTGGAAGGATTTTTGTGATAATTATCTAGAAATAATAAAACCACGAGTTTATAATCTGGAGGATGCCAAAAAATTACAACCAGCCCAATTTACTCTTTATACTTTGCTGCTTTCGGTTTTAAAACTTTTCGCTCCTTTTATGCCTTTTGTGACAGAAGAAATTTATCAGATGTATTTTAGAAAATTTGAAAAAGAAAAAAGCATTCATCTAACCTTACTTCTAAAACCAGATAAAAAATTATATTTCCCAAAAACTGCTAAGAATTTTGAACTCGCAATTGATGCAATAGCCCAGATTAGAAAATACAAATCAGAACACAAACTTCCAATGAATGCAGAGATTGAGGAAATTACAATCAAAACCACCAACAAAACACTCCTCCAAAAATATACTCCTCTTTTGCAAAAAGTATTGAGAGTAAAAATAATAAAGCTCCACTGAATCTCAGTACGAGGACGGGCCTCGTACTAAAAAGGCGCTGTTTTGAAACAGCGCCACTTTTCCAAAGGGCTATACTTCAGCAAAATAATCATCGGGTAGTTGTTGAAGCCATTTTCCAAACCTGACCGCATCCTCTTGCATTTCCTCAAATAAATTTTATATCTGTGCAAGGATGTTTATTGCAAAAAATTAAATTTATCTCCCTTTTGTATTCCTAACTCTTCTACTTTCCCACCTTTAATTTCTAAGACATACCTTGCCGGAGTCGAATTTTTAAATATCGGACAATTTTCCTTTAGACAGGGTTGAGCATTTTCTTTTATATCCACTACCTCTAAATTTTCATTCAGCCAGATAATATCTAATGGAATGAAAGTATTTTTCATCCAGAAACCATATATTCCCGGTTTTTCAAAAACAAAAAGCATTCCTTCATTATCTTTTAGAGAAGTTCGATACATCAATCCCTTTGCTTTTTTTGAGGGAGTATCTGCTATCTCCACTACAAAGCAAAAATCTTCGAGGCAAATTTGTTTGGTTTGGGAAGGTTTTGGATAAAAAAAGAGGCTCACTATTAGAAGTCCCAAGATTATTGAAACCAAAATATATTTTGGTTTCATTTTAACTTTATAAATTTTCATATCTCATTCTCATTGCCTCCTTTACCATTTCTGAAGTTTCTTTTACTCTCTTTTGAGTGTTTTTTCTCCCTTTTTCCAAAATCTCTTCTACTAATTTTGGCTTTTTCTCAAACTCTTTTCTTTTTTCCCTGAATGGATCTAAAAATTCATTAAGTATTTTTGCCAATTGTTTTTTACATTCAACACAGCTAAGTTTCCCTGACTGGCACATCTTTTTTACTTCCTCTGTCTTTTCGGGAAAGAATGCCTGATAGTATTTATAGATATTGCAAATTTCTGGATGTCCTTTATCCCCCAAATGAATTTTTTGAGGATCAGTTATTGTCTTCATTACTTTTTTCTCAACCGTTTTTTTATCATCCTTTAAATATATTGCATTTCCTCTTGATTTTGACATTTTCTGTCCGTCCAACCCCGGCAGAATTGGAGTTTTTCCCAAAATTGGCTCAGGGATTGGAAAAACTTCTTTAAAAAGTTGGTTAAAAGTTTTAGCAATCTCACGAGTTAATTCAATATGAGGCAATTGATCTTTTCCAACCGGCACATAATTTGCCCGCACACACAAAATATCTGCTGCCTGCGATACAGGATAACTTATAAATCCAAGAGAAGGTTTTTTGATTCCTGAACTTTTAATTTCCTCTTTTACTGTTGGGTTTCTTTTAACTCTTGCAAAAGTGACAAGCATTGAAAAAATTAAATAAAGCTCCGCAATTTCTGGAATTTGAGATTGAACAAAAATTGTTGATTTTTTTGGATCTATTCCAACCGACAAATAATCCAAAACAATTTCTTTGATGTTATTTTTAATTTCCTGAGTTTTTTGAAGTTGGTCAGTTAAAACTTGATAATCGGCAATAATAAAATAGCACTCATATTCATCTTGGAGTTCAACTCGATTTTTAAGCGAGCCCACATAATGCCCCAAGTGCAAGAGACCAGTGGGTCTGTCACCTGTTAGGACAATTTTCCTAATTTCTTTTTTCATTTTCTTTCCCTTAAGAGGGGGAGGGGTTAGATTTTCTTTTTACTTACAAAAAGTTTTATTTTTTCTTTCACTATCTTCTCTACTCCCAACACAACCTCTGGCAAAATATTATATGGCTTTACAGTGTGTTTGTGAGTTTTTAGCGATTTCTCCAATCCTCTTTTCCACGCTTCTCTTAGCTCAGTATTAACATTAATTTTTACCACTCCATTTTTAATTGCCTCTTTTATGTCTTTTTTTGAAGTTCCAGATCCACCATGGAGAACCAAAAATACAGGAATTTCTTTTCTAATTTTTTTGAGATGCTCAATGTTTAATCTTATTGGTTTTGAGTATATCCCGTGCAAATTTCCAATATTTACTGCCAAACTATCAACCCCGGTCTCTCTTACAAATTTGTTTGCTTTTTCTATATTTTCTAAAACGATTTTTTGCGCCTTTTTTTTGTGAACCCCGGAACTTCCCTTAATTGATAAAATTTCACCTTCAACCAAAACTCCTTTTTTGTGGGCATATTTTACAATTTTTTTTGTAAGTTTTAAATTTTCTTTGAAGTCGAGGCTTGAACCATCAAAATGCACATAATCATATCCCTCATCGATTGCCCCTTTAATTAACTTTATATCTTTTCCATGATCCAAGTTTAGATAAATGTAGGGAAAATCTTTTCGATATAAATCTCTTAACAAAACCGCCTCTCTCATTCCAAAAAAATTTATTTCACCTTCACTTGTGCCCCAAATTACCGAAACCTTTAATTTTTTGGCAACATTAACTATTGCTTTTAATTGTTCAAGCGTTGAAAAATTAAACTGACCTATTGCCCATTTTTCTCTTTTTGCTTTGTTCAAAAAATATTTTAATGTTTTCATATTCTTCTCCTTTCCCCCACCTTTATTCTCCCCCCTCTTTGAGGAGGTGGGGTTAAATTTTGGTTTGTACAATTTTTACTTTTGAGTATCTTTGCCCTCTTCTTAAAAGTCCCTCTTTTGCCCCCCATTCTTTTAAACAAAACCCAGCATTGGCTGTTGCAAGTCGAATGGCAAAAATTGGATCATTTTTCTTTATTAATCCTACCACAAATCCTGACCCAAAAGCATCTCCTGCCCCCGTTCTGTCTTCGGCTTTCACATTTATAATCCCTGCCTCAAAGATATTTTTCCCATCAAAAATTATTGATCCTCTCTCCCCTTTTGTAATCACCAAATACCCTCCGACAACCTTTTTCAATTTTTTAAATAATGATCTCTCATTTTTATATCTTCCAAAAAGCATTTTTGCCTCATTTTCGTTTAAAATTAAAACATCAACTAATTTTGACCATTCTTTCTTTACTTTCAAAAACCTAATTTGTTCCTTGCTTGGATTCATTGCAACTTTTATTTTGCTTTGTTTGGCAAATTTTAAAATTTTCAATGTGTTTCTTGTAAATTCACCAGATAAAGGCGCCAAATAAAACCATTCAGCTTTCAGTCTTTCTAACTTGAAGTTTTCTGGCAGATATTTTGAGGCATCTCTATAAGCCAAAATTACCCTCCCTCTTTCCTTTTTGCTTAAAATCACTGAGTGATTTGTAGTTTTGTTCTCCAGAGTTTGAACAAATTCAGTTGCCACTCCAAATTTTTTTAAATCCATCAAAACCAAAAACCCGGCAAAATCTTTTCCAATACAGCCACAATATGCGGTTTTGAGTCCCTGAAGGGAAAAAGTTGTAGCAGTATTTGTTCCTCCGCCTCCGGTTCTAATTAAAATTTTATCAATCTCAATTTTATCCCCAATTGGAAAACAAAGCTTTCTTTGAAAAAACTCTTTTGATGTTACAAAAATATCCTTACTTGCCGACCCAAATGTTATGATATCAAATTTTTTCATTTCTTTTTAGCCGATTTTATTTCTCCAATTTTGACGAGAACAGTTCTCGCTAAATTAATTGAATTAATTGTAATTATTCAATTTATTCAATGGATATTTTTTCTAAATCTGCCAATTCTTTTTTATGAATCAGCCAGCCATTTACAAATTCTCTAGATCCTTCTTTGCCGTTCATTATTTTAGTCAAAAATTCGCGAGAAGTTAATGAGGGGAAGTTTTTTATTTCAAGATAATCTGGATAGCTTGACCAACGATATTCATTTTCTAAAAAGTTAATTACTTTCTTCAATTGTTTCTTTCCTATTCCTTTTTCCCGCCATTTGGGAATTATTAACGACACAGGATTTGTATGAATATAAACAAAAACCGTTTGTAGTTGGTTATTATCTTGGATATGTACTATTCGATATCTTCCCTGAAATACGTGGCCCTGTCGGTTATATTTCTTATTATAATACAAACCATACCCTGCCCCTAATTTTCTCGTAAACTTACTTATTCCATTCTCTCTTAATTGCCTAACTAATAAGTGTACATGGTTGGGCATCAAACAAAATGCTAAAATCTCTACTAATAATTTCCTTTTCTCTTGCCTACTTTCTTCAATTTGACGAGAACGTTTCTCGATAGTTTTTGGGTAACGATGGCTAGATTTAGCAGGATTTTCGTCATTAAATTCAAATAAATCATGAATCATTCGATAATAATCGCTTTCATCTTTAAAAAGTAACAATCCCTCAATCGCTCGAATTACAATATGGTACATTTCTCCATTTATAATTGTTGGCCTCTTTATAGGCATGGATCAATTTTGACGAGAACTGTTCTCGTTAAAATTTTTCCTTTTTTGCTAATTTTATAATTGTTTTAATTACTGCATCCGGACTTAAAGAGAGCGTATCAATTTTCTCTTGTTCTAAAAATCTTGCAAATTCAACAAAGGTGGACGGTGCGTCGCCGCAAATTCCCACATATTTTTTCTCTTCTTTGCATTTTTTAATAACTTCTCTTATTAATTTTTTAACCGCTTCATTTCTTTCATCGCCAATATGAGCAATTTGAGCATTGTCTCTGTCCATTCCCAAGGTGAGTTGCGTTAGATCATTTGAACCAATAGACATTCCGTCAAAAATTTTTAAAAATTCATCAGCCAATATCACATTGGAAGGAATCTCACACATCACATAAACCTTTAGACCATTTTTCCCTCTTTTTAATCCATATTTTTTCATCAAAGCCAAAACTTTTTTCCCTTCTTGGACTGTTCGACAAAACGGAATCATAACTGTTACATTTTTCAAACCAAAAACATCCCTTACTCTTTTAACTGCCAAACACTCCATTCCAAAAGCAGGCGCAAAGCGTGGATCATAATAACGAGAAGCCCCTCGCCAGCCAAGCATCGGATTTTCTTCCTTTGGTTCAAATAAATCTCCACCAACAAGTTGCGCATATTCATTTGTCTTGAAATCAGAAAACCTAACAATTACTTCATCGGGCCAAAAAGCAGAGGCAATCTGTCCAATCCCCTCTGCCAACTCTTTTATAAAATATTCTTTTTTATTTTTGTGCTCAATTGTTATTTGCTCAACTTGCTTTATAAGTTTTCGAAGCTCACCTCTTGAAATTTTTCTTTGAAGAGGAACCTTGTTTAATTTTCCCTCTTTTAGTTGTTTGAAATAATACAAAGCCAAGGGGTGGACCCTGATTTTTTGGGCAATAATAAACTCCTCTCTTGCAAGCCCTACTCCTTCCACTGGCAAAAACGAGGTTTTGAAGGCAATTTCTGGCGCTCCAATATTGACAACAATTTTTGTTTTTGGTTTTGGTAGTTTTTCTAAATTATATCTTTTTATCTTGTACGGAACCTTTCCTTCAAATACTCTCCCCTTAAGTCCTGGGGTACAATCAACAGTGATATACTGTCCTGTTTTTAAAATTTTTGTTGCTCTTTGAGTTCCTACAATACAAGGAATGCCCAATTCTCTTGAAACTATTGCTGCATGGCAGGTTTTAGATCCCTCATCTGTAACGATTGCTGAGGCCAAAGGAAAGATGCTTACCCAATCTGGATCGGTCATTCTCGTTATAAGAATTTCGCCTTTTTGAAATGTATCAAGTTTTTTCACGCTTTCAATCACTCTTACTTTTCCCTCCCCGATTTTGTCCCCAATTGCAATTCCTCGCAGGATTGGTTCCTTTTTTGTTTTAATTTGATACTCCTCATAAATCATTCCTTTTTTATGGGCATGAACGGTTTCTGGACGTGATTGGACTATAAAAAGTTGACCTATTTTTCCATCTTTTGCCCATTCAATATCTTGGGGCATCCATTTCCCTGCTAATTTTGAATAATGCTCTTCAATCAAACATCCCCATTTAGCAAGGGTTAAAATTTCATCATCAGTTAAAGAGAATTTTAATTGTAATCGTGGGGAAACAAAAACCTCTTTTAATCCACCATTTTTCCCATAGGCAAGTTTTTTTGTTTTTCTTCCCAAATTTTTAACAATTATTGCTTTATATCCTTTTTTTAAGGTAGGTTTAAACACAAAAAATTCATCAGGAGTGATGCGTCCCTTTACAATCATCTCTCCCACTCCCCAAATTGAATTAATTAAAACTACATTTGGAAATCCGGTTTCAGTATCTAAAGTAAACATTACTCCAGAAGATGCTAAATCAGATCTTACCATTTTCTGAATACCTATTGAAAGAGCAAATTCCAAATGGGAAATATTCTTTTCCTCCCGATAGGCAATCACCCTATCATTAAAAGTAGAGGCAATGCATTTTTTAATTGCACCAAATAATTCTTTTTTACCTTTCACATTTAAAAATGTCTCAAACTGGCCCGCAAATGACATTGAAGGAGCATCCTCTGCAACTCCTGACGATCTCACCGCCACATCTACATTTTCTTCTTTATATTCTCTTGAAAGTTTTTTGTATGCTTCAAGAATTTCCTCCTGAAGTTCCTTTGGGAATTTAGCCCCAAGAATTACTCTCCTTGCTTTTCTTCCTGTTTCCTGCAAACTTCTAATATCTTTTGGATCAAATTTTTGAAAAATTTCTTTAAGTTTTCGATCAAGGTTATTTGCTTTTAAAAAGTACCAATAGGCCTCTGTTGTTAGGGCGAAACCATTGGGAATATTGACTCCCTTTTTTGTCAAAGTTCGATACATCTCCCCCAAAGAGGCATTTTTTCCGCCAACCAAAGGAACATCTTTATGATCAATTTCTTTAAACCAGAGAATAAATTTTTTATCTTTTTGCATAAAATTTATTAAATTAATTTTAATTATTATTAATCATTGATTATTGATGGCTACCCACTATTATCCACAATCAACGCCTTTATTGCCATTGCTGCTCTTTTTGGATCTGGATAATTTGGAATTTTGTTGTTCTCAAGCAGATTAATTGCCTCTTTGACTCCTTCACCTCCCATAAAAACAGTAACAACAGGCTTATCTTTCCATTGTTTTTGCGCCTCTATTATGATTTTAGCATTTTCTAAAGGTTTGGTCATTATCTGAAGTGTTTGGATAACAATTAAACCATAGATGTTTTTTTGTTTAAGCAAAGTATTAATTGCTAGTTTGTAGCGATCAGCCAGTGCATCGCCCACAATATCTAAAGGATTACTTCTTGAGAAAGCAGGATGCATTATTAGAGAATTACTCAATATTTTTAGTGTTTTTTGAGATAATTTGGCAAGCTTTAGCCCTAGTTCTTCGCAATAATCAGCACACAAAATCCCAGCCCCACCCCCATTTGTAACAATAGCAATATTATTTTTACATTTTCTCTGCCAGGCTAAAGCTTTTGCAAGGTCAAATAATTCTTCTAATGATTCTACCTCAAGTATTTTTGCCTGTTTAAACATTGCTGAAAATATTTCTTTCTCACCTGCCAAACTTGCTGTATGAGACAAAACCGCCTTTTTTGCAATTTGCGATTTCCCTCCTTTTAAAACAATAATTGGTTTGGTCTTTGTAATTTCCCTGCATATCTCAAAAAATCTTCTTCTCTCTTTTAGTCCCTCAATATAAAGAGTAATCACTTTTGTTTCTTTATCTTTTTTTGCAAATTCCAAAAAATCACATAAAGTTAAACCCGCCTCATTTCCATAAGAGACAATTAAAGAAAAGCCAAGATTTGTATTTGCAAACTGATCAATTACCGAATCAATTAAGGCTCCTGATTGCGAGAAAAAAGCAATTTCTCCTTTTTTGGGAGTTGCAGGCGCAAAAGTGGCATTTAATTTTGCCTTTGGCCTTATAACCCCAAGGCAGTTTGGTCCTATCAAGGGAATGCCTTTTTCTTTAAAAATTTTTTCAATTTCTTTTTGTAATTTTTCACCCTCTTTCCCTATTTCTGCAAAACCAGCAGAGATAATAATCACCCCCCCAACCTCTTTTTTTACACAATCTTTTGCAACTTCTGGCACAATTTTTGCAGGAACAGCAATTATTGCAAGATCAATTTTTTCTTTTATATCAGTAATTTTTGGATAGGTCTTTTGATCAAATACTTTCTCTTTATAAGGATTTACAAAATAAATTTTTCTCTTAGTTCGTCCTTCAAATAAATTTTTGCAAACTCCCCTACCAACTGACCCCAATCTATCAGTTGCCCCAATTATTGCTACAGTTTTTGGATTAAATATTTTTTTTAATTTTTTTATATCCGTTTTAACTTTTAAGCTGTAGTTTTGACTTTTGACTTTTGAGTTTTGGGTTATAACCTTTGTGTCCACCACCCACGCCTCTTTTTTATTAGCAATCACCGGATTTAAATCTACCTCTGATATATTGCTCTCTTGAGATATTAAGTTAGACAAATTTACAAGAATCTCTGCTAATTTTTCAATATTTATCCCTTCTTTTCCCCTTGCTCCTTTTAAAATTTCAAACCCTTTTATTTCTCTTATCATCTCTCTTGCCTCTTTCTTTGTAATTGGAGCTAGCCTAAAAGCAACATCCCTAAATACCTCAACAAAAATACCCCCCAACCCAAACATTATAATTGGTCCAAATAAAGGATCTTTTTTTCCTCCAACAATAAGTTCAATTCCTGAAACTTGGGGCTGTGCAATTACTTCCCCTTTATATCTTTGGACAACTTTTTTGATCTTCTCAAAGGCCTCTTTAAGTTGAGCTTTATTTTGAATATTTAAAATTACCCCACCAATGTCGGTTTTATGTAAAACTTTTGTACTATCAATTTTTAAAACTAAAGATTTTTTTGTTTTCTCAAAAAAGAAAAACGCCTCTTTTTGAGATCTGACAATTTTTGTATCGACTAAATCAATTTTATATTTTTGAAGCAATTTTGAACTTTTCTTGAAATTTAGCAACATCTCAAAATTAAATTAAAATTTCTCCAAAAAATATTTTTTAATTTTTTCTACCTCATCTGGTGTAAGCGGGTCTCTTGGATTTTTTGCCATCTCATCTAAACTTTTTAAAAATTCTTCCTTTTTTGTGCCAATTTTTAAATAAGTTTTGATTTTTAATAATTATTTTATTTTCTTTCCTACAAACTCACAAAATTCTGCAAGCCTTGAAGCATACCCCCACTCATTGTCATACCAAGCCAAAACTTTTACAAGGTTTTTATTTACCCCTGTTGATAGAGCATCAACTATTGCTGAAAATGTATTTCCTTTATAGTCAGATGAAACCAATGGCGCATCTTCAATGCCCAAAATTCCCTTCAGCCTTTTTTGCATTGATGCTTTTTTGAAAACAAAATTTATTTCTTCTTTTATTGTTGCTTTTTTTACAATACAGGTTAAATCCAAAATTGAAACAGTTGGCGTTGGAACCCTAATTGCCAAACCATCCAATTTTCCTTTTAGTTCAGGGATTACCCTTCCAATTGCCTTTGCTGCTCCTGTTGTTGTGGGTATTATATTTTGTGCCGCTGATCTTGCTCTTCTTGGGTCTTTATGAACCAAATCTAAAATTCTTTGGTCGTTTGTATAACTATGAACAGTTGTCATAAATCCCCTCACAATTCCAAATTTATCGTTTAAAACTTTTGCAATTGGAGCCAGACAATTAGTGGTGCAAGAGCCCATATCAACAATTTTGTGTGTTTTTGGGTCAAATTTATCTTCATTTACACCTAAAACAAGTGAGGGAATAATATCATCCTTTGCCGGGGCTGAGATAATAACTTGTTTTGCCCCTGCCTTTAAGTGTTTTTCTGCCCCCTCAAAATGTCGAAAAACCCCAGTACATTCCAAAACAACATCTATTTTTAAATCCTTCCAGGGGAGCTTCTCAGGATCGGGCTCTGAAAGCAACAAAACTTTTTCTCCCTTTGTTGTTCCATCAACAAGAAGTTCTTTCCCTTTGACCTTTATCCTTTTTTCATAAATCCCATAATTTGAGTCATATCTTAAAAGATGAGCCAAAATATCAGGAGGAGCCAAATCATTTATTGCTACAACATCAATATGTGGGTGGTTTTTAACAATATGGCGAAGAGTTAACCTCCCTATTCTTCCAAAACCATTTATTGCCACTTTGATCTTCATAATGATTATTGATTAATAATCAGTAATCATTGAGTGATTTTTAACAACCTATCAATTTTTTCTTTGTCAAATCCAATTACAATCTCTCCATCAATGTCAATAACTGGAACTACCATTTGCCCTGTTTTTTGGACTAATTCTTGCAAGGCATTTTCATTTTGAGAGACATCAATATCTTCAAATTCAACACCTTTCTCCTTTAAATATTCCTTTAAAAGATGACAATAAGGACATGCAGGAGTTGAATATACTTTTATTTTATTTGCCATATTACTGATTATTGATCACTGATTACTGATTATTTTATTGGCAACTCCCTCCTGCAGTTGAAGGGGTTGGAATTGAAGAAAGATCAACCTCACATTCCTTTGGGGGATTCTTAAATGCAGAACAAATTGCCCTTTTGTAATCCTCAGAGGATCTGTTACCTGTATAAATTATCCCATTGATTACAAGGGTTGGAGATGCAGAAATTACACTTTCTTCTTTTCCGTATGCTTTTGGATCCTGGACAGGATAAAATTTACTTGTAAGGGCAATTTCATTATCCAATAAAGAAAAAATCTCATTTTTTTGACATTCCTTAATTTTTGCAACATTTATCCCTAAATTTTTGGCAATTTCTTCCCATTTTTCGTCTACATTTTTGGAAGTTGCATTTTTGTTAATTGCCCTCACAAAATCCCAGAATTTGTCTTTTTGATATTTCCAGACGCACAATTCTCTTATATTTTGATTTAACTCCCCAATTCCATGCATTGCGCAATATTTGTTTTCTTTGTCTAAGCAATATTCAGGGTAGCCTGAGGCATAGTTTTTATAAAAGATATAGTGTAATTCAATGTTGGCCTTATCTTTTAATAAATCGACAACCGGCATTAACATCTCCTCTGCCTGATCTCCAAAAGGACAGAAAGACATCACAAATAATTTTACATCCGGTTTCTCTGTTTTTGGAAACTCCTTAGGCTCTGGCGGCATAAGATCAATTGCCTCAGGAAATAGTAATTTTCCATCTTTTGTTACATAGGAGGTATATTCTTCTTCCTGTATTTTTAGCCCTATTTTATAAACTCCTGCTTCCTCAAATACATCTATAAGTTCTGCCTTCACCCCTCCCCTTAGAAAATTCTCATTAATATAATTTATCGCCCTATCTGCTACTTCTTGAGGTGAGAGAATTTGTTTCTCTGAAGGGGTTTGGACAAACTTGAAAACTAAAACCCCAATAAGGGCTAAAATAATCACTCCCTCAAGCACCATTATTACACCAGGAGAGACAAAGCCAAACAAAATGGGTTTCTTCATAATTTCAAAAATTAATTATATTTTATACTACCTCAATTTTTTTAAAATTGCAATCAAATTCAGGGAGGGAAATTTTTTTAACTTTCCATTTTTGCAGGCCTTCTCAGAGAAAACTTCAAGCTTGTCAGATCCATTTCCAAAAATTAAAATCGGAACAGGAGTACTTATATGATGTTTTTTCAAAGAAGAAGTTGAATGATCAGCACTTACCGCCAAAAGAAAATTTTCTTTCGCTGGTTTCTTTTTTTCAAACAAATAAATAATATTTTTGTCTATTCTTTCAATAAATGCCTTTTTTTTCAAAAAGTCTCCATCCTCTGCCAAGCTATCTGCTGCCTTTATATGCAAAAACACAAAATCATATTTTTTTAAAGCTTTTTTTGCAGATAAAAATTTGCCCTTTAAATTAGTGTTAGGCTTTCCGTTTGCTCCTTTAACCTTGATCAAATCCATTCCAAGAGCTTTTCCGATACCCTTATATAAAGTTCCTCCAGCAACACAACAAGTTTTTAAACTAAACTTTTCTTGAAAACTAGGGATTTTTTTAAGCATTCCTGCTCCTCTTACAAGCAAAAAATTTGCCGGCAAAAGGCCCTTCTTTTTTCTTTTTTTATTTAAAGAATGATTTTCTAAAATCTGGTGTGCTTTTTCTAAATATTGGTTTAAAATTTTGGCAGTAAATTTTGCTGATTCTGAGTCATCTTTTGGTTTAATTTTTTTGACTTTTACTCCAACTTTATGAGGGTCGCCGTCTTCAATGGCAGAGGATAATTTCTTCTTTGAGCGGATTCTTAAAACTGCTCTATGACCAAAAGCTTTTTTTAAATAAAATTTTACTCCTTCAATTTTTATTTTGTTGAGTGCTTTAATTAACGATTCTGTTTTTTCTATTCTCCCTGCTCGCCTATTAATTATTTTTAAGTTTTTATCAACAGTCCCAAAATTCACTCTTAGCGCTACATCTCCACTTTTCAACGAAACCCCTGCTCCAAACGCCTCATATACCCCTCTTCCAAGATAATATTTTCTTGGATCAAAACCCAGAAGTGCCAAATGTGCCACATCTGATGTTGGATATTCTTGCTCTCTAAACTTAAAAGGAACCATCAAGCCACAAATCCCCTCTTTTGCTAAGAAATCAAAATTTGGAGTTTTTGCTGCCTCCAAAGGTGTTTTATTCTCAAGCCGAGGAATTTTTTCATCTCCTAGTCCATCAATTATAACCAAAACAATTTTTTTCATAATAACCAAATAGTTAATCGTCAATCAGTCAATTAGTCAACCTTCAATCTCCTCTTCTATCTCCAACAACCTATTATACTTTGCCACCCTCTCTCCTCTTGCCGGCGCTCCAAATTTTACAAAATCAGCCAAAATTCCAACTGCAAAATCAGCAACAAAATCGTCATTTGTTTCTCCTGATCTGTGCGAGACAATAATTTTCCAACCGAAGAACTTTGCCAATTTTGCTGCCTCAATTGCCTTACTTATCGTCCCAATTTGATTTATCTTTATAATTACTCCGTTACACAAATTTTTCTCTTTTGCCATTTTTATTCTTTTTGGATTGGTTACAGTTAAATCATCCCCGATGATTAGTAATTTGTAATTTATAGTTTGTAGTTTGGAATTTGCTTTCTCCCATCCTTCAAAATCATCTTCGGCAAAAGGATCTTCAAGTCCAACTATTGGATATTTTTTAATTAAATCACTATAAAACGACAAAAGCCCTTCTTTTGTAAAGATGGCTCCTTCAAGATAATATTCTCCGTTTTTATAAAAATGAGTGGCTGCGCAATCAAGAATGATTTTTGTATTTTTCTCAATTGCCTCTTTTAAAAATTCAAGCGCCTCAATTGTCGAAGAAATCGGAGGCACAAACCCTCCCTCATCTCCTATGTTTGTTGCAATTCTTCCAATTTTTTCTTTAAGCAATTTTTTAAGCCGATGATAAGTTTCAACCGCAATTTCTAAATTCTTTTTAAAACTCTCATATTGAGGAACAATCATAAACTCCTGAATTGCTAACTCCCCACCCGCATGCTTCCCTCCATTAATGATATTAAAACACCCCCTAGGCAAAACCGACCGAGGTCGGAGCTCCGTCAAATTAAAAGATTGGTTAATTGACAAGTTGGTTAATTGGTTAATATAGGACCACAAAGGAATATTTTGAATGCTCGCCCCCAGCCTACACACCGCCATTGAGGCCCCAACAATTGCATTTGCTCCCAAATTTGATTTATCCTCTGTTGTATCTAATTCAATCAATAAATTATCAATTTCTTTTTGTTTTGTTGGATCCTGTCCTTTCAATTTCGGAGCAATAATTTCATTTACATTTTTAACTGCTCTCTCAATCTCAATTGTCTTTGCCTCATATTTGCCAACTGATGCTCCAGATGGTATCCCAACCTTTGCCTGAAAATCCCCACTCTCTGCCAAAACCTCAAGCGTCCACTCCCCCCTTGAATTCAATATTTTCCTTGCTTTTATGTTTGTAATTGAAGGCATTTATTTATTTTTTAATTTCTCCTGGCATTTTTTGAGTTCTTGCCTCAACCTTTGAATTTCTTCCTTCATTTCCACCATTTTTAACTCCCGCCCTACTGCCAATTTGTTTATTTGTTCCAATTCGGCAATTTTTTCCTGTAATTCCTTTGTTCTTTTCTTAATTTCCTCTTCTAATCTTTCATTTAGATCTTGCAACTCCCTTGTTCTCTGAGCAACTTCTTTTTCTAACACCTCTTTTTGCTTTTGCAGCTCCTTTGTTTTTTCTTTTACTTTTTCTTCTAAATGTTTTGTAAGATCTGCTAATTCTTTTGTGCGTTCTTTAACTTTTTTTTCTAACTCTTGCTTGGCACGAATGATTTCAAAATCTGCTTCAATAATTTTTAGTGTGGCACGATTAAAAAAATACCCATAAATAAAAATACAAAAGAAGGTAATAAAAAATATAAAATTGGGAATATCTTTAAAGACAACCCAAGAGACGCCAAAAATCACTCCTATCACAATTAAACTAATCACGCCATATTGGAAAAAGGGACATTGGAAAAAAGCAAACTGACAATATCGGCATCTTTTTGCCGGCGGATATCCCAGCCCTTGTACTAGCCAGCAATTTTTATTGAGAGACATTTCTTCTTTTTGATTTAAAGATAAGGGCATACAAAATAGAGGCAACGCAAATTCCAGCAAAACCAGCCAGCAATAAAAGGAAAATAACCATCAGGATGAAAATTTTTCCCAACAGCGGATACACATTAAAATAAAGCATACAAAATCCAGCCAAGGTGAAAATTCCTGCCAATCCACAGGCAAGTCGAAGTTCATTTTTTTCCCTTTCAATTTGTTCTTGCCCTTCACGCTTAAACATTAAAAGAAAAATTCGATAAAACAAATTTAATTCTGGGGAAATTCCCGCAAGCAAAAATATTGCTCCCAAAATCCCTATCGCCCAATAACTTTTTAACAGAAAGGCAATCAAAAGCAAAATTCCAGAAGTTGCCCTCGCCCATTTTAATTGTTTTTCATATACTTTACATTTTACCATATTTTTAATTTAACTATTTTTTAAATTACCAACGAGGCCGGGTATCATTTAATGTAACGAGAACTGTTCTCGCCTTTAAGCGAGAAACGTTCTCGCTAAATTTTATTTGATTTGAGTTTTTGGATATACTGAAATGCAGCAAGAGATGATTTTGCTCCTTCTCCGCAGGCAGTTACTATTTGTTTGAATGGTCCGGCATTGCAATCCCCGGCTGCAAACAATCCTTTTGTTTTTGTCTGGCAGGTTTCAAATTCAACGATAATCTCATCTCTTTCATTGAAATCAACCAAACCTTTTGCAAAAGAGGTTGCTGGTTGATTTCCTATTTGAATAAAAACCCCATTAACTGGAAGCTCTATTTCTTTTTGGGAAATTCTATCTATATAAACAAGCCCTCTTAACATCTGATCACCAAAAAACCTTTTTACCTGAGCACTGGTAATAATTTCTGTTTTTCCTAAATTTTTAACTATTTCTTGATTTGTTTGATTCGCCCTCACTTTTTCTCCATATTCTAAAATATAAATCTTCTTTGCTATCTTTGAGAGGAAAATTGCTGTTTCGAATCCAGCATTTCCTCCCCCAATTACCGCAACAATTTTATCCTTGAAAAAATGCCCATCGCATATTGCACAATAACTAACCCCTTTTCCTAAAAATTCCTTTTCTCCTTCAACTTCCAATGGTTTTGGGTCAGCACCAGAAGCAATAATAACTGCCAGAGATTTTAATGTATCCCCCCCTTTTAAATGCACCAAAAAATATTTTTCTTTTTCAATCTTTACCACCTCTCCTTTTTTTATCTTAATATCAAATTTTTCAAGATGTTTTTTAAATCTCTCAATAAGCTCTGTTCTTGAAATTTTTTCAAAACCCGGATAATTTTCAATATCAACAACTTTTTTTGCCAGTTGCCCCCCAATTTCTTTTGCAATCAAAATTGTTTTTAGCTTTTGCCTCCCAGCATAAATTCCGGCAGTAATTCCTGCCGGCCCCCCACCAATAATTATGAGATCATATAAATTAGAATTAGTCATAATAACTTATTTTCTTTAATAAATTTCTTTAATTTTTGACCATATCTTTCACTTTTCAGAGAGAGATAGAGATGAGTTTTTAACCATTCCTCCTTTGTTCCGCACTCAAGCCACTTTCCCTCAAACTCATACCCATAAATAGTTTTTCCATCATTCAGCATTTTTTGCAAAACTTCTGCCAAAATTATCTCCCCTCTTTTTCCAATTTCTGCCTTTTTTAAATAATCAAAAACTTCCGGAGTTAAAACATATCTTCCAACGATTGCCAAATTTGACGGGGCCTCCTCTGATTTTGGTTTCTCCACAATTTTTCTTATTTTAAATACCCTGCTTGCAATTTTTTCTACCTCAACCACTCCATATGATGAAAGTTTCTCTTTTTGAGGAATCCGATAAAGCCCAATTACCGGTCTTTGTGAGGTCTTAAAAATTTTAATTAACTGCAAAAGGCAGGGTATTTTTGATTCAATAATATCGTCACAAAACATTACTCCACAGGACTGTTTGTTTAATTTAGAAGCCCCCTGCAAAATTGCATCTCCATCCCCCTGTGGTTTTTTCTGTAAAGCCACAGATATTGAAAGACCTTTTAAAAGATCTTGCAAATTTTCTAATTCCTTTACCAAATGATTTCCTCCTCTCTTTTTCAAAAGACGCTTTAAAGTTTTCTCAGGTTTAAAATAATCCAAAAGAATGTTCTTTTTATTGCTTACAACAAAGGTTATTTCGACAATCCCTGAATTTTTTGCCTCTCTTATTGCATATTCTATCATTGGCCTATCAACCAACGGCCATACCTCTTTTGGCACAATTTTTGATAAAGGCAAAAATCTTGTCCCAAGGCCGGCAACCGGCAGGATAACTCTTTTAATTTCCTCCTCCATAATTTTTTAAATTAATTTATTTAGAGGAAGATAATTTTCTTCTCAAAAATGTTGGAATATCCCATTTCTTCTCCTCTGAAAAAAGATCTTCTTCTGCTTTTTTGGCAATTTTGTGCAGATCAAGGGCATCCCTTCTGACCCTTCTTTTAATTTTAAATGAAGGGGGTCTCTTTTTCTTTTTTGCCATTTTTTTTATTTTCTTTTTCTTCTCCTCTTTTAAAACCTCTTTTTTCTTTTCTGCCTTTTTTTGCTTTTTCTCTTGAGGATAACAAATAGCCAAAAGCGTTATTCTTACCTTATCTTTTAGAATTCTTGGGGAATTTATCCCCAGAATAATTTTTGCCTTCGGGCTAAACTGATAAATTGTGCTGGCAACTTTTTCAATTTCCTGCATTGAAAGATTTTTTGAGCCTGCAATATCACAAAGAAATGCCTGTGCTTCTTTTAAATCAAAATTTGTAAGAGGGTTTTGGAACAACTTTTTTAGGGCAATTGATACCCTGTTTTTGCCAGATGCGCTGAAAGAACCCAAAAACGCCAATCCTCCTCTTTGTTTTAAAATGCTTTTTAGGTCAGCAAAATCTGTATTTATCATTCCGGGCTGATATAGGGCTTCAATTAATCCTTCAAAAGTTTGGGCCAAAATTTTGTTCATCAAAAGAAAAGAGCGGCAAAGTGGGGTTTGCTCTTTTACTAACTGAAAAATTTTTTGGTTGGAAATAATAACTGTTGAGTTAAGATTGGGTCTAATTTTTGCAACAGATGCCCTTGCAATTTCCATCCTTTTTTGCCCCTCAAATTTAAAAGGTAGAGTAAAAACCCCCAGAGTTAAAAGATTCAAAGATGAAGCAATTTGAGCAAAAACCGGCATTGCACCCGAACCTGTCCCTCCTCCAAGACAGGAGACAAAAATACAAAAATCCGCCTTTTTTAATTCCTTTTGAATTTTTGCTTTATCTGCCCGGGCTGCCTTCTCCCCAAGCTCGGGATTCATTCCACAACCAAGCCCGCAGGTTATCTCCTCTCCAAAATAGAATTTTTTAACTCTTTTTGGAAGAACTTTGAGCGCCTGCCAATCAACATTTGCCGCTACAAAATCAATTTTTTTTGCATTTTTTACTTTCTTCTTTGAAAAAATTTTTGCAATTTCTGCAACAATTGAAGAACCACCCCCTCCAACTCCAATTACTTTTATTCTTGGGAGAGACAATTTCCTTAATTTATTTAAACCTTGTTTTTGCTTTGGCACGTTACCTTATTTTAATACAAAATTTAACAATTTAAAATAGAGTTTTTTGAGCCGAATATCTTTTTACCTCTCCTTTCTCAAAAATCCTTACCTTCCCAAATACACCATCAAAACCTGGCTCAATAAACACCTCTCCATTTCTTGTTCTAACAATCCCCTCAGCAATTTCTGGCAATGTTGCATCTTTAAGGTCGCTTTCAGATACATTTAAAAGCACATCGAACTCGCTTCCAAATTTTTGAGTCAATTTTTGATATTCTTTCAGAACTTCTTTTGTGCCTGGAGTTTGTCCTATTGCTTGGGCAATTATTTCTTCTAAAGGTATTAAACTTTTATAAGGAATGGCATCATTGGGCACAAAGTTCTCTTCTCTGTCTGCTAAATCCTCAACCCGATGTAAAACTCCAAGAGTTAAAGGCCTGCCACATACAGGACAAGTGTTGTTATATTTTTTTGCCTCTCTTGGGGATAACCTTATCTGGCAATTTCTATGCCCATCAAAGTGGTATTTCCCTTCCTCAGGATAGAATTCAATTGTGTATAAAAATTTTTCTTTATCTTTATTTTTTATTGCTTCTTTGATTGCAAAATAACTTAATTCTGTGTTAAACACATTGGCTTCTCTTCCTAGTTTTTGAGGTGAATGGGCGTCTGAGTTGCTAACAAGGGTGATTCTATCCAAGGCCGAAACTCGCCAGTTCATTGGAGGATCAGAAGATAAACCTGTCTCTCCAGCATAGATATATTTTGAATATTCCTCAAAACATTCCTCAATTGAATCAAAACCAGATTTTGAGCCAAATATCCCGAACCAAGGAGTCCAGCAATTATGCACTGCTGCAAACTCGCTTAAATAAGAATTATCTTTTTCAACCTCTAGGTTATAAACTTTTCCTTGAAAATAAGTAATTTCAATGTCTCGTATGGGAAGATAAATGTTATTTTCATCAATCCACCCATGACGACGAGCTAATTTTGTATTAAATTTTTTAAACTCCCTTGTCTTTAAAAGACCAAATCTATCCTCAAAAAAGGATAGATTATAAAACCAGAATAAGTCATAATTAGCCTTTATAATTCTGTTTTCTAATTTATATCTGTGAGTTTTTTCGTTGAAATTATCTTTTAAATGAACGGAGATTGAGGGAATAATTCCCAAACGTAAACATATAATCTTCATTTGATTCATTAACTCACGCGAGGAAGTATTACCATGGTCCCCTCTCCACCAACCTCTCAAAACTTCTACTTGTTTATCTAGTGGTAATTCCAACATCCATTGAGGTAAACATTTTGTATGTGCTCGTTTAATTTCTGGATGGTTATAAAACAATTTACCAAATAATTTAGCGAGGATTTTTGAGAAATAAATAAGTTCTACACTTTTTGATTTTTTCCTTTTATAAATTCTTGGCGAGGAGAGGCCAAATACTTTTTTCATTAAACACTGCACATCTTTAATATATTCGCCTTCTTTTTCGTTGAAACAAAACGAAATTGAGTCTCTTTTATCGGTGTATCCCTCTGAAAGATAATATCCTATTAATCTGCAGAAATTTTTATCTATTTTTATTTTTTCCGGCAATTTTTTATCCGGTCTCCCTCTAACAAATGAAATTTGGCTTTTACTTCTTTTAAATTTGTCTTTTGGTAAGTAATCCAATAGCTTAATTTCTTGTACATCTTTTGTAATGTTATTAAATCTAGGAAAAATGAGAATATCACCCTTTTTAAGATCCTTTGCTTGTATCCATTGAGGTTTATATTTTTTGAAATAGGGGTGAGAACAACCTCTTTTATGATAATAGGCGCAAGCTGGTTTACAGATTGCACGCGGAGTATTTTTACAATTTGTATGTGCTTTTATCGCATAAAAAGGATGTTCAGGCGTGGTTTTTACTCCTATTCTAAAATTGTAAGGCTTTATATGATAAATCGGGCCTTTATACGATCTTGTATAGATTTTTAATACCTTTTTTAATTTTCCTAAATGAGTATACACTTCTTCATTTGCCGAAATTTCTCTTATTTTTTTTATTCCCTTGGAAGTATGCAAATAAGTATCTGGCAGCAAACAATGTGCCGGAATTACTAGCGCATCTTCAGAAGTATTTAAAACAATTTTTAAAAGTTCTTTTGCGTCCAACCCCAAAATGGGTCTGCCGTCAGATTTAACATTACCAATCCAGGAAAGTTGGGTATTTATTTTTTCCACTACATCAAGAGAGGGTGCCAAAATTAAAAGATGAATTTTTCTTACTCTTCCTTTTTTTGAATAAATACAACTTACCTCACTTGTTAAAAGAAACCGGGTTGGATTATCAGAATTTTTTAATTTAAAAAGCCCCGGCTCTGCGGGTTCTAATTTCTCCTTAATTTCTTGAAGCCATTGAGGATGGGTAAAATCTCCTGTTCCGACTACCAGAATCCCCTTATCTTTTGCCGATTGAGCATAATGTTCTAAATCCGCCTGCGAGGATGTTGCCCGAGAATATTTTGAGTGAATATGTAGATCAGCAATAAATTTCATAATTCCAGATCTTTTGCTATTCTCTGCATTGCCTTTAATGCAATTTCAACAAATTCTTCTAATGAAAGATTTAAATATTCTTCACATTTCTTAATAATTTCTCTGTTTGCTCCTCTTGCAAATGCCTTCTCTTTAAATCTATTCAAAACATTCTGAACTGTTAAATCTTTTATCTTTTTGGAGGGCAAAACCAAAGTTGCCGCAACAATTAAACCTGACAAAGGATCGCAGACATATAAAGCCTTTGCCATTAAAGTTTTTGGCTCAATTTTGTGAACCTCATTGTGAGATTTTGTCGCCTCAACAATCTCTTCATCCAGTCCAAGATTTTTTAGCATCTCAGCCCCAACTAATGAATGTTTATCCAGCTCGTTTTTCGTTTTTTCATAATCAATATCATGTAAGATTCCACAAAGCTCCCACTTTTCTTTGTCTTCTCCAAATTTCTCTGCCAACACTTTCATTATTGCTCCCATTGCCAGAGAATGTTTAATTAAATTTTTGGTTTGAATATTTTCTTTTAAAATTTTTACTGCCTCCTCCTTTGTCATATTTTTATACCTCAATTTTTTCTTTGATGAAATTTTTATACCATTCTTGATAATTTTTCTCAGTTATTAGATGAAACTCAAAAGGAGCAAAACTACCAAACTTTTTCCACATTTTAACAAGAAAATCGCCTTTCTTTTTATGATTTTGAAAATCAGGCGAGATTATCAAGATATCGATGTCTTGAGGAATTTCGTTTTTTCTTAAAATTGAGCCGAAGACAATCACTTTTGGGTCCCTAACCTCCTTTTTGGCAATTTTTTTGATTTCCATTGCGTATTTAAGATAATTTTTAAAAACCTTTCTTTGTTTCTTCTCACGCTCAATTAAATAATCAGTAAAAGTAAAATGTTTTTTCATAATTTTTTCAACAGATTTATTAATTTATTTTTAAACCCTGCCATCTCTCTCGCTTGCTTTTCATTAAATTCAACCGGCAGATAACGAGAAGTAATATAGGCCTGCTCTAAATCTCCAATTATGTGTTCATTTTCTTTAATAAATTTTTTCATTTTAACAGATGATTGTTTATAAACTCTTGCCAACTCTAACAGAAGTTCTTTTAGCGAATGAGTTTTTGGAAAATCTCTCCATTTCAAAAACAAATAATATTTTAAATAAAACTTACAGGCCTGCTCCAAATGAAACGCCGCCGAATTCCATCTTTTTTCTTTTATTGCCAATTGGGCATCTCTTGAAAAATCTTGTGCCCGTTTTTTTAAAAAATCACCCTTCATATTTTTGATTTAATTTTTTATTTAAATTTTGGGTAATTTTTAATTTGCTTTAAAAACTCTCGGTTGTACCATTCCCAAAGCTCTTTTGCACTCAAAAATGCTTCAATATCATCCTCATATCCTTTTAGTTCTTTAAATTCAAAAATTCCAATTTCTTTTCCAAATTTATGGCTGCACAAAGGATTCCCTCCCTTAACAACCTCCTTTCCGCTTTTTGTTCTTTTCTTTGCCCCGCATATCACACATTCCTCATACTGCTCCACTCTTAAAATCCATCTCTTTTTTGCTTGCTCCTCTGACACAACCATTTTGTTATAAGCATTTAAATAAGCAGCGGTCTGTAAATAATATTCATCCCAAATTCCTGTTCCTGTTTTTATATCCAAAATTCCCAACTCTCCGTCAATTTCAACTAAGGCATCCGTTCTTCCGGCATACAAATTATCAGGGTCAAAAATCATCATCTCAATATTTTTTTCAGGATTTGGTACTATTACCTGATACTGGCTCTTCCAGCGCAAAAACGCCTCAATTGAGGGAAGAATTCTTGGGTGAACATCTGGTTTATTTCCCTTCAAAATTTCTTCAATTGTTTTATGAGTCAGGCTTCCCCAATGAGCCGAACTTCTTAACTGAATTTGAGCCGCTTCAAAACTTTCCTGTTGAGCATAATATTTCAAAAGCCCGGGTTTTGCCACAATATCAGTGATTGCTGTCACTCTTGGTACCCAAATTCCCCCAATCTCATGCCCATATTTTCTCTTAAATTCATCTAATGTCATATATGGCATATTTTTTGATATTACCACAAATTTCTTAAAAGGAAAACCGTCCCTCCCCTCTTTGAGGGAAAGGGAATAAGGGGGTTTAAATAAAAAACGGCTCCCTCAAAACGGGAGCCGTAACTGCTCAGACTTGTCTTCCTTGGGTGGGGTTCTCCTTCGAAAGGCAGAGAATCGAATCCTGGCAAGTTCTGTGGCTCGTTTCATCAGTTCTTTGGGTGGTGTAATATCCTCCTCTTGATAAGCCCTTGATTTATCAGATCGCCCCCAGGCAATAGGTATTGGAAGCCTTTTCTTCTTAGGCCAAATAAAAAAGATTTCCCAAGGAGGAATACATACTTTCACTATGCCGTTTTCGTCTGGTCCTTCAATCTCTACATTCATTTCTCCTCCTTTCTTGTAAGGAGTGTTACCAAAAGCCGAGGTCCTTGCGGTGATTGAGTAGTTATTTCTGCAAGTTTCTCTCGCGCCTCTTCTCCAAAATGCAAGAAAAGAAGCTTTGCTGCCTCAGGAGACTTCACCTCAACACAAGCGGAAAGAATTTTTTTCAACAAACCTAAGTCATTTCCTGCAAGTTCAAAGAGAAGTTCAACAAATTTTGCAGGGTTTGTGTGCCGAATAGGAGCTAGGGGGACAACTGACACTTTTATCTCATCTGTCACAACGGTTTTCTCAGGGCTGATGGCCTCTATTAAATGAATCAAACGAGGCCTGATCTCTCTTTTTTTTCGTTCTGCTTCCTCAATTCTGTCAGTAAGTCTTCGCCACTCCCCCCCTAGTTGATTGATCTCCCCCAAAACCGTTTGCTGAACCATCCTTGCGCCTTTCTCCGACAAACTTTCCAACGCTTCCCTAAAATCTACCATCCTTATTCACCTCCTAAGGTGCTTTTGATCTCTCAATTATATTTATATCTTTTTAGATTGTCAAATTTCCCCCAAAAATATAATACAAATATACGATCGTGTATTTGTATTAGTTTTAGATAAACTCTTAATTGATTATTTCATTAGGCGCACACCAAGACCGGCAATTTTTCCTGCACCAAAAAATAAAATTCCCATAAAAATGGACCAGGCAATTAAATTAAGAATTTTTGGAATGGTATCTGAAGGAATTAAAGTTTGAAGTTGCTCTTGGACAATATTTTGTATTTGTTCTTGCATTTCCTGTGGAGAGAAAGGCACCTCTCTCTGAGGAAAGGATTGTTTATTCAATATTTCATTGGTTGTTGGTGTTTTTTGATATTGAAAAACCTCAGGAGGATCAGCCTGGGCAGTAAAAATAAGGTAAGATTTATACAGTCCGCCCAGAATAAGAAAGATGCCTCCAATCAATAAGAGGATGCCAAATGTAAATTTAAATTTCTGCATATTGTTTTGGCGATATTTTAACTAAAATGTTGAAATACCGCAATTAATTATTTGATTAATTATTTGAGAAGATTGTTTTTAATAATTCGTATCAAATGTGACGAGAACTGTTCTCGATCAAATTATCAAATGTGACGAGAACTGTTCTCGATCAAATTATGAGAATTGGCGGAATTCACAGATGTGTTTGTAGTCGCAAAATCTACAATGAAAACCTGGAGTTGGTTCAAATTTACTTTTTTTAATTTTCTCAATTGTTTCAATCAACCTCTCTTTAAATATTTTTTTCTCGTTTTTTTCGGGATGAAAAGAAACTTCTTCTCCCTCGTCTAAATAATAATAAGTTAATTGATAAGGTCTCAATCCCAAAACCTCCTCTGTTGCTATTTGATAAATTAAAAGTTGCTCTTTGTCTTCTTTTGAAAGTTTCTCTTTTGCTTTTCCAGTTTTATAATCAATAATTTCAACCTCCTTGTCCTTTAATTCATCAATTCTGTCAATTTGACCCTTGATTGTATAGCTCTTGAGTTTAAAATTAAAATTCAACTCAAGAGCAGGTTTTTTAGCAATTATTTTAATTTTTGGATTTTTTTCTTTAAATTTGAGAAAGAATGTTTTTAGTGAATCTCTGCCTAATTGATAATACCTTTCTTTTTGATTTTTTGATTGATACCATTCATCAATCCATTCTTTCTCATATATTTTCAATAAATTTTTAAGTGAAAGTTTGGGATTGCTTAATGAATCCTTTACAAATTTGAAAAGAGTATTGTGCATCGTCTTTCCAAAACTTAAAGTTGCTGATCCTGCTCTGGGAATTTTCAAAATAAATGCAAATTTATATTGCAGAGGACATTTTTCAAAGGCAGCGAGTTGAGTATAAGAAAAATAAAGGGGGAGATTTTCTTCTCTTTGTTTTTTTGAGACATAAACCTTGGGAATTTCAAATAAAGTTTTTTGTTCAACTTCTTTTTTATCTTTAATTATTCCTAACTCATACAAAAATCTTGAGGGCTTCTTAGTTTTTTGACCTCCGTAATCATCGGCTGAGGTAAAAAACAAACCCTTTTTTGCCCTTGTCATTCCTACATAAAAAAGCCGTCTTTCTTCCTGCAAATGCACATCTCCAACTGGCAAAATGTCCTTTATTAAATCCTTTGGAATCTCAATTGGATCTTTTCTCTCAATGGTTGGAAATCTTTTATTAACAAGATTTACCAAAAACACATAAGGAAATTCCAGTCCTTTTGCCGAATGAATTGTCATAATTTTTATCATCTCCGGTCCTGTTTGGATGTCAAATTCTAACTTTCCGGTTTCGCCTGCTTCAATTTCTAAATTTAGGGCCTCAACAAAAGAAGATACATCTCTCTCAATTTGGGTTTCCTCAAACTGCTTTATTTTTTTGTAAAACTGATTTAAGAGATCTATTTCTTTTGTTTTGTTGTTTTGTACAAGATATTTTAGATATCCTGAATCATTTAAAAATTGCAAAAACAAAGAACTTGTGGTGTGAGTTTTTGCAAATTTTTTATGTTCCTCTACCATTTTGAGGAAAGAGACAACCTTTTCTTTTGTTTTCTTTTTAATTTCCTCAATTTCTGAAATACGAACAAGCGCCTCATACAAAAAAAGTGTTTTTCTTTTGGCAAAATTTGTTATCTTTGCAATATCATTGGAAGGAAGATCAACTATAGGAGAGGTTAAAACTCGAAAAACTGCCGAGCTTTCATGATAGTTATCCAAAAGTTTAAAATAAGAAATTACATCCAAAATTGTTGGCTGTGAATATAAACCTCTTGAGGCAAGAAATTGATAGGGTAGGTTTCTTCTTGCCAGTTCATTTTCAAAGGGTTTGGCAGCATCATTTGAGCGAACAAGAATTGCAAAATCAGAAAAAGATTGGGCCTTTCCTTCTTCTAACAATTCCTCAATTTTATCAACCACTCCCCTCACCTCTTCTTCTAAAGATCTGAAATGCAAATATTCAATAATTCCCACTTCATCTGTCTGGGCAATTAACCTTTTTGATATTTTTTTAAATGATTGAAGAAAAACCCCCTTCCTCTTTGCTTCTTTTAGAATTTCTTTTTCCTGATTAAGTTGATATTCTAATCTATTGGGATTGTTTAATTGGATAAACTTATAAGCTAAATCTAAAATATTTTGAGATGAGCGATAATTTTTCACCAAAACAATTTCTTTTGCGTTAGGATAATCTTCTTTGAAGCGAATTACATTATTAAAAGAGGCTCCTCTCCATCTATAGATGGCTTGGTCATCGTCTCCTGTAACAGTAATATTGCGCAAAGGTTGGGCAAGCAACTTTACCAATTCATATTGGGCCCAGTTTGTGTCTTGAAATTCATCAACCAGAATATATTTAAACCGTTCTCTAAATTTTTGGAGGATTTTTGGTCGAGTTTTGAAAAGTTTTAAACAATAATTAATTAAATCACCGAAATCCAGGGCGTTATTTTCTAAGAGAATTTTTTGATAAGTTTTATACGCATTTGCAATCTCCTTGATTCTTTGGAGTTCTATTTTTTCTTCCTCTGAAAGGCTTTTGCCCTGAAGTGTCCTCTGAATATTTTTGTGATAATTTAGATAATCTTCAGGATATACATCCTGG
>JAJOKZ010000011.1 GCA_021129555.1 Minisyncoccota bacterium | reverse complement strand
CCATTAAAGCGGTACGTGAGCTGGGTTCAGACCGTCGTGAGACAGGTCGGTCCCTATCTGCCGCGGGCGCTGGAGGCTTGAGGGGAGTCGGCGATAGTAAAAATTGCTACTTCGCAGGGTAACCTGCGATGACAATCCGGCTCATAACGGTGAAACCTTCACCTATTATTCGGTTTAATTATCCTCCGCACTTGTTTGGTCCGGCAAGTGTGTTATAATAAACTTGAGGACCGAATAATAGGTAAGGTAATACCGTGGGAAGACAGTCAAAGATAAAAACCAAAGAATTGGCTTATATAGCAGGCTTTCTAAATGGTGATGGAAGCTTGATTCTTCAATTAAAGAAGCGAAAAGATACGCAGATAGAAAAACTAAAGCAAGATATTCAGGATATAATAAATCTTTGACTGTCCCTGTAACGACTTATCCGAGTAATTTTACTCGGATAGAGCAAGGCGACCCAATTTTGGGCAACCTTGCTAATACGCCGGCCCCCGCATAGATATTTTTGCGGGGTGAAGGTATAGTCTAAGCCTGCAGAAATGTAGGAGGACTTGACGAGAGGACCTCGCTGAACCAGCCTCTGGTGTACCAGTTGTCGAGCCCTCGGCACCGCTGGGTAGCCACGCTGGGAAGGGATAACCGCTGAAAGCATCTAAGCGGGAAGCCCACCCCAAGATGAGGCCTCCAAGACTCCGGCAAGATGAGGCGGTTGATAGGCCCCAGGTGGAAGCCCGGTAACGGGTGGAGCCAAGGGGTACTAATAAGTCGTATCAATCCCGGCTCTCATCTTAGGTTTCCTTTTGAAAAGAGTCCGTAAAAAAGGCGGCTATGCTGGAAGTGCTCCACCTGATCCCATTCCGAACTCAGAAGTGAAAGCTTTCAAGGCCGATGATAGCCTCACAGTATGTGGGGTGAAAGTAGGTAGCCGCCTTTTTTACGGACCCTTTTTGTTTTATAATATAAAAATATGAAAACTACAATCAAAATAAAGCGAAAAACCAAAAGAAAAATCTATTGGGCTTTCGCTTTATTATTTCTTTTTCTTTTATTATTTTTTTTGGGTGATTTTTTTCGCTCCTTTTTCTTTAAAAATACCCAAACTTTTCAGGAAGGTCTATTTCAAAGAGGCAAAAATTTTACAACATTTCTTTTAAATTTTTCCTCAGATAAAACCCTAAAAGAAGAAAATCAAAAACTAAAAGAAGAAAATCAAAAATTACTTTTGCAGGTTCTTGAATTAGAAGAATTAAAAAAAGAAAACAAAGTCCTAAGAGAGGCCCTGAATTTACAACTTCAAAAAAAATTTAAATTAAAGGAAGCAAAAATCATTGCCAGATCCTCAGACGCTTTTTCATTCTTCATCAATAAAGGAAAAGATGATGGAATTTTTGAGGGAATGGTTGTTATTTCTCCTCAAAAAAATCTTATAGGGCAAGTTAAAAAAACATACGCAAAAGATTCATTAGTTGAGACAATTTACTCTCCCAAAACCAAAGTCAGTGTCTTTATTGGAAAAGAAAACTTATTAGCCCTTGCTCAGGGGAAGGGAAGCTCTCTACTTGTCTCTGAAAATGTTCCAAAAGAAAAAGAAATTAAGGTTGGAGATGTTGTTTTTTCTGCAGATTTGAATCGCCAGATTCCCAAAAATTTATTGATTGGAAAAGTAGTTGAGATTGAAAAAAGCGATATCTCTCCTTTTCAAACTTTAAAAATAAAACCCTTTTTTGACTTTTTGAATCTTGATTTTGTATTTGTAATAATTGATTTCTAAAATGGTCAAAAAAATTTTTTTAATCATTTTTGTTCTCTTTTTGGGAATAATTCAGCACACCTTTTTTTCGCATCTTGCAATAAAAAACACCTATCCCAATTTTGTTATTTTATTTTTCTTTTTGATCTCCTTTTTCGACAAAAAAATTGCCACCTCATTCTTTATTTATCCTTTTGCTTTCTTTGGTGGAATTATTTTAGATCTTTTCTCCCCTTTTTTCTTTGGACTTTATAGTACAATTATGCTTTTTTTGGCAGGAGTGATAAAATACCTTTTGCAAATAATTATAAAGAGAAATTTTGTCACCTTTTTTGTAAGTTTATTTTTTGTTCTCTTTTTTGCAGAACTTTTACAAACTTTTGTTTTTGGACTTTTGGCAAGAAACTATTTGTCTTTGAATGTTTGGGCTATAATTTATAATTCTTTTTTGGGAATTGGATTTTATTTTTTCTATGTTTTTTTCAAAAAAATCTTTCCAGGTTAAAAAAAGAAAAAGTGAAATTGAGCCTCAGGAGGTCTTTTTAGATGCTCTAATAAAGAAAAGAGAAGAAGCTCTTACTTCTTTTCAATTTGAGATTCCCTTAAAAAAACGGGGGGTATTTATCCTTTCCTTTTTTTCTTTATTTATTTTCTTAGCAATTTTTGCTCAATTAATAAACCTTCAAATTGTCTCCTTTGAAAAATTTCAAGTACTTGCCCAAAAAAATCAGTTTTTTTATCAAAAAATTCGCTCCCAGAGAGGAATAATTTATGATCGAAATTTTGCACCTCTTGTTTTTAACAAACCTCGTTTCGATTTGATTTGCAAAGTTAAACCCTTAAAGGAAAATGAGAATGTTTTTCAAAATTTGGCAACAATGTTAAATCTCAAAGAGGAAATTTATAAAGAGATTCAAGAGAACAAAGAAGATCGAATTACCCTTAAAGAGAATTTAAATTATCAAGAAATAATTCGCTTTGAAGGCCTCTCAGATCAATTTCCCGCCTGTCATTTGGAGAAAAAAGATAGAAGAGAATATCCGCAAGAATTTATTTTCTCTCATATCATTGGTTATTGGAGAGAGGGCGGGACCAACGATGGCCTTGAAAAATTTTATGATGATATTTTGAGATTTCGGCCTGGAAAAATTGCAATAGAGAGAGATGCTAAAGGAAGAATAATTTCAGAGAGAGTGGAGGAGGCACCAAAACCGGGAAAATCTTTGGTTTTATGGATTGATAAAGATTTACAAGAGACACTTTATTATGCCCTTGAGAAGAAACTAAAAGAGCTTGGTTTAAAAAAAGCAGCCGCGGTTGCAATGGACCCAAACACAGGAGGAATTTTGGCTTTGGTTAGTTTTCCAAGTTATGATAATAATTTATTTGCTCAAGGTTTAACAGAAAAAGAGTGGCAGAAAATTCAAAAAGATAAAACTTATCCACTTTTGAATAGAGTAATTGCCGGAAAGTATCCAACCGGCTCAACTATAAAACCTTTAATTGCTGCTGCCGCCCTAAAAGAAGGAAAAATTAAAGAACATACAACAATTAATTGCAAAGGCCAAATTGTTATTGAAAATCCTTACTTTAAAGATAAGCCCTTTATTTATAGAGATTGGAAAGTGCATGGGATAGTCGATGTCAAAAAAGCAATTGCTGAATCTTCCAATGTCTTTTTCTATATTGTTGGAGGAGGGTATAAAAATTTTAAGGGCCTGGGGGTGGATTTAATCAATAAATATTTAGAACTCTTTGGATGGGGGGAAAAATTAGGAATAGATTTGCCCGGCGAAAAAGCAGGATTTATTCCAACAAAAGAATGGAAGAAAGAAAAATTCAAACCTCCTTTAAATATTTGGTATCTAGGAGATACGTATAATCTATCAATTGGACAAGGGTATTTGAAAGTTACTCCTCTTCAAGTTGTTGCTTCTTTCTCTGCGATCGCAAACGGAGGTAGGCTTTTGAAACCAAGGATAGCGAAAGCAATTGTTGATGAGAAGAAAAATATTATCAAAGAATTTGAGCCAGAGGTAATTAGGGAGAATTTTGTGGAGGATAAATATCTAAAAATTGTAAGAGAGGGGATGAGGGAAGCAGTAGTTTATGGCTCTGCCACAATATTAAACGATCTTCCAGTTGAGGTGGCAGCAAAAACAGGGACGGCTGAAATTGGTAAAAAAGATAAATATCACAACTGGGTGACAGTATTTGCTCCTTACAAAAACCCAAAAATTGTTTTAACAATTATTGTAGAAGAGGTGAGGGGAATTCGTCTTGCCGCCTTACCTGTGGCCAAAGAAGTCCTACTTCACTTCTTTCAAAGGGGGACTGCCCCCGGAATTTAACACATTTGACACAATTTTAAAATTTTAATCAAAATTTGACGAGAACAGTTCTCGTCAATTTGATTTTGTTTGGAATTTTGGGTATTATTCAATAATATGACAACCCTGTATTATTCAATAATATGGCAACCCTGGATGAGATAAGAAAAATTAGGGAAAAAAAATTGAAAGCCCTAAGAAAATTAGGGATCGACCTCTATCCGATCTCTGCAAAAAGAACCCATACCATAAAAGAGGCCTTGGCAAATTTTTCAAAACTTCAAAAGTCAAAAAAGGAAATAATTCTTGTTGGAAGAATTAAAAACAAAAGAAAGCATGGTCAAATTAGTTTTGTTGATATAGAAAACGGAGAGGGAAAAATTCAGGTGGTTTTTAAAAAAGATATTTTGGGAGAGAGAGGGTATGAATTTTTTGATGAATATTTTGATATTGGAGATTTTGTTGAAGTAAGAGGAACTCTTTTTGAAACAAAAACAAAGGAGAAATCAATTTTAGTTTCGGATTACAAAATTTTGGCAAAATCACTAAGGCCTTTGCCCGAGAAATGGCATGGTTTAAAAGATATTGAAGAAAGATATCGAAAAAGATATCTGGATTTAATTTTTAATAAAGATGTAAAAGAAAAATTTATTTTAAGATTTAAAATTATCCAGGCAATAAGAGAATTTTTAATTAATGAGGGGTTTATTGAAGTTGAGACTCCAATTTTGCAACCAATTTATGGAGGGGCAAAGGCAAGGCCATTCAAAACTCATTTAAATGCCCTAAATTTAGATCTTTATTTGAGAATTGCGCCTGAACTTTATCTAAAAAGATTACTTGTTGGAGGTTTTGAGAAAGTATTTGAGATAGGAAGAGTTTTTAGAAATGAGGGGATTGATAAGCATCACAATCCTGATTTTACCATTCTTGAATTTTATTGGGCATATGCAGATTATAAGCAGTTGATGAAGTTTTGCGAGAAGATGTTTGAGTATGTTTTGAAAAAGGTATTTGGCAAGACAACAATTGAATATCAGGGAAAAACTATTAAATTTAAACCTCCTTTTGAGAGATTGGATTTCTTTCAGTTATTTAAAAAAGAAACAGGAATTGATTTAAAAGAGATACACCCCGATGCTTTAAAAAAAGAGGCAGAGAAATTAGGGATAAAAATAGAAAAAGGGGAAGGCCTGGCAGAGATAGCAGACAAAATTTACAAAAAAACATTTAGAGAGAAACTTATACAACCAACATTTATAATTCATCATCCATATGGAGCCTTTCCTTTGGCAAAATGTTATCCAAAAGACCCAGAAAAACTTGCAAACTTTCAGTTAATTGTTGCTGGTTGGGAGCTTGTAAATGCTTTTTCTGAGCTAAATGATCCAGAAGAGCAAAGAAAGAGGTTTGGGGAGCAGGAAAAGATGTATCGGGCGGGTTTCAAAGAAGCCCAAAGAATTGATTATGATTTTTTGGAGGCTTTGGAATATGGAATGCCACCTGCTGCTGGCTTTGGAATGGGAATTGACAGATTTGTTGCAATTTTAACCAACTCAAAAACTTTAAGAGAGGTGATATTGTTCCCCACAATGAAGCCAAAATGATAAACAAGAACTTATATGATCGACATTAAACTCTTACGAGAAAAACCAGAAATTATAAAAGAGGCGCTCAAAAAAAGAGGAGTTGAGGTTGATATTGATTATCTAAGAGATTTAGATGAAAAAATTAGAAAATTAAAAAAAGAAATTGATGAGTTAAGAAGGAAAAGAAATGAAATTTCCCAACTTAAAAATTTACAATCTTTCCAAGTTGAGGAGGCCAAGAAAATAAAAGAAGAGATAAAGCAAAAAGAAAAAAATCTGGAAGGTTTGGAAACAGAGTTTAATTCTATTTTTCTTTTAATTCCAAATATTCCCTTGGAAGATGTTCCTGTTGGAGAAGATGAGAAAGATAATGTAGTGATAAAAGAGTGGGGAAGGCCCAAAAAATTTGATTTTAAAGTTAGGGACCATTTGGAACTGGGAGAAATGTGGGATTTGATTGATATAAAAAGAGCCTCAAAAATCTCTGGTGCAAGATTTGGAATTTTGAAGAATGAAGCAGTGCTCTTGGAGTTTGCCATTATAAAATTTGCATATGATATGTTGTTGAAGGAGAGATTTGTGCCGGTAATCCCCCCCGGCCTTATTAGGCCGGAAGCAATGAAGGGGATGGGATATATTGATACAGAAGAGGACCTCCAAGAGAGATATTTTTTAGAAAAAGACAAGTTGTTTTTAATAGGAACAGCAGAACAATCCATTGGCCCAATGCATAAAGATGAAATTTTTGAGGAAGATCAGCTTCCAAGAAGATATCTTGGGTTTTCTTCTTGTTTTCGAGAAGAAGCCGGCTCTTATGGAAAAGATACACGAGGCATTTTTAGGGTTCACCAGTTTGATAAAATTGAGATGTTTTCCTTTACAAAGCCGGAAGATTCACAAATTGAGCATAAGTTTTTATTGTCTCTGCAAGAACAATTAATGCAGGCATTAAAAATTCCTTATAGAGTGGTAAAAATCTGCAGTGATGATTTGGCAAGGCCCTCTGCCTCAACCTATGATATTGAGACCTGGATTCCATCACAGCAGAAATATCGAGAAACTCATTCTGCTTCCAATTGCACTGATTTTCAGGCAAGAAGGTTAAATATTAGATTTAGGTGCAAATCTGCCAATAAATTAGAATTTGTTCATACTTTAAATGCTACCGCCTTTGCCATTGGAAGAACTTTGATTGTCATCTTTGAGAATTATCAACAAAGAGATGGGAGAATTGTGGTACCAAAAGTGTTAAGAAAGTACATAGGCTTTAAGCATATTCCAAAATAAAATGCAAAATGAAAAATTAGAGGAAAGGATTATAAATATTAATGGACTCAAAACATTTATAAGAATAAAAGGGCAGGGGGAAACCCTTTTAATTTTGCACGGCTGGGGAGCGAGTTCACGCTCTTGGGAAGAAGTTCAGGATTTGCTTTCAAAAAACTTTCGGGTCATTTGTCTGGATTTGCCCGGTTTTGGCAAAAGCGACCCGCCCCCATATGCTTGGGATGTAGAAAACTATGCTCAGTTTATTTTTGCGCTTTTAAGAGAACTGAAACTGAAACAGTTTTATCTTTTGGGTCATTCTTTTGGCGGAGCCGTAGCATTGAAGTTGGCTTTAATCCAGCCAGATAAAGTAAAGCGTCTTATTTTGGTTAATGCGGCTATTGTTCGTAAACCCAAAACCATTTTAAAAAAAATACTCAGCTTTTTTGCAGGCATTATAAGTTTGTTTAATTTTCTTCCCGGCTATCAGTTTTTCAGGGGGTCGTTTTATCGTTTGGTATTGAGGAAAACAGATTATTTAAAAACAGCAGGAGTAATGCGCCAGACATTTACAAAAGTTATTTCAGAAAATCTGCAACCTTACTGTTCAAAAATTAATATCCCCACCTTAATTATTTGGGGTGAACAAGATAAAATTACTCCTTTAAAAGACGGCATTTTGATTAATAAATTAATTCCTAATTCAAGAATAATTACTATAAAAAAAACAGAACATGCTCCAAATCTATCACATCCCGAAGAATTAGCCCGGATCATTAAAGAAAATCTTTCAAAATGACAAAATTGTTATTTATAGCTTTTTGGGCGGTTAAGCAAGTTAAGGCAGTCCTTTTTTGGGTTTATCTTTGGCAACTGAAAGAATATCACAGAAAAAGATTTATTGATCATTTCAGAACTCAAAAAGGAAAGAGTATCTTTTTAAATTGGGTTTTTGCAACCAAGATATTATTTTTGCTTTTGATTTGTTTTTTACCCTCTTTTAATTTATTTTATTTTGTTTTACCTCTCTTTATTTTTGAATGTCTCAGAACTCTTTTAAGTTTTTATAAAAAACGGGCAAAATTGCCTATTTTTACTCTTAAGGCAAGAGCAATTTTACTTTTAAGTTTTCTCTCTTTATATTCTCTGGCAATAATTTTGTTTTTCTTCTCCCCAAACATCCCCTTCTTTGTTTTAGGGCTTTTAGTTTTGGATATTTTAACTCCTCTTTTTGTAAGTTTTTTCGTTTTTTTATTTGAACCCATAACTTTATTTTTTCAACATTGTCTTTTAAGAAAGGCAGAAAGAAAAAGGGAGAGGTTTAAAAATTTAATTGTTGTTGGAATTACTGGAAGTTATGGGAAGACCACAACAAAAGAGATTTTGGCATTTGTTTTATCTTCCCAATTTAGAGTTCTAAAAACTGAGAGACATATCAATGCCGAAGTTGGGATTGCAAAAACAATTTTGGAAAAATTAAAGCCAGAACATCAAATTTTTGTGGCAGAGATTGGAGCATATGAGAGAGGGAAAATTACTCAGGTTTGCAAGGCAATCAAGCCAAAAATCGGGATAATTACAGGAATTAACCAACAACATATGGCAACCTTTGGGAGTCAGGAAAACATTATTTATGGGGAAGGGTTTGAGTTGATTGATAATTTGCCAGATAATGGAACAGCAGTTTTGAATTGGGATAATGAGTACATTAAATCAAATCTCACAAGTCAAAACTCAAAAGTCAAAATTATCAAATATGCAGTTAAAAATATTAAAGAAGCAGATGTTTGGGCAGAAAAGATAAAGGTTGAAAAAGAGAAAATTTCTTTTTGGATGGCAACAGAAAAAGAAAAGGTTTTTTGTGAGGTTAATTTAATTGGCGCTCATAATATTTATGCTGTCTTGGCAGCAGGTGCGGTGGCAGAAGAATTGGGGATGTCGCTTTCTGAGATTGCAGAAATTTTAAAAAACATAAAGCCGGATTTGGGCGCGATGCAGTTAAAAAAAGGAATAAATGGAATTGATATTATTGATGCTTCATATTCGGCAAATCCAGATGGGGTAATTTCTGCCCTTGATTATTTAAAAATTTGGGAGAGAAAAAAAGTAATTATGATGCCGTGTTTAATTGAGTTGGGAAAGGTATCAAAAGAGGTACATAAAAAAATTGGCAAAAAAATTGGCAAAATTTGTGATTTGGCAATTATTACAACAAAAGATAGATTTAAAGAAATACAAAAAGGGGCAAAAGAGGCAGGGATGAAAAAAGAGAATATTTTGTTTCTTGAAGATCCCAGAAAAATTTTTGAAAAAATTAAAAATTTTTGCAAAGAAGGAGATGTGGTTCTTTTGGAAGGAAGGGTTCCCAAAAAATTAATAGAGTTATTAACAAAGATAGAATGAGGAATTTTTTATCTAAACCAATATTTATCTCGCTTTCCCCAAATGTAGAAAAAGATGATATTTTTCTGGCTTTAGGAGTGATTGTAAAGCCGTGGAAAAAAACAAAATTAAAATACTCTCAATTATTCGAAAAAAAATTTAAAGAATATCTGGGTGTTAAATATGCTTTTTCTTTTAACAGCGGAAGATCTGCCTGGCTTGGGGTTTTAAAGGCGCTTAACCTAAAAGAGGGCGATGAGGTATTAATTCAGGCATTTACCTGCAATGCTTTGGTTAACCCTATTTTGGCTTTGGGATTGAGGCCGGTTTATGTGGATATTGAAGAAGAAACTTTAAATATGGACCCAAGAGATTTAGAGAGAAAAATTTCTGAAAAAAGCAGAGTGGTAGTTGTCCAACATACATTTGGCCTGCCCGCAGATTTAGATAAAATTTCAGAAATTTGCCAAAAGTATAATCTTATTTTAATTGAGGATTGTGCCCATTCATTGGGAGCAGAATACAAAGGAAGAAAAATTGGCACATTTGGCAGGGCATCATTTTTTAGTTTTGGAAGAGATAAGATCATTTCCTCTGTCTATGGAGGGATGGCTGTGACAAACGACCCTCTTTTGGCTGAAAGCATAAGACAATATCATAACCCCCTTAATTATCCCGGTTATTTTTGGATATTTCAGCAACTTTTACATCCTGTTTTAACAGAATATTTTGTAAAACCGCTTTATAGATTTAACAATTTGGGAAAATATTTTTTGATTTTTCTTCAAAAGATAGGAATTTTATCAAAAGGAGTAACAACAAAAGAAAAAAAAGGGAAACTGCCAAGATACATTCCAAAAAAGATGCCAGACGTTTTAGCAATATTGGCTCTAAACCAGTTTAAAAAACTTGAGAAATTTAACAGGCACAGAAAAGAGATAGCATATATTTACCAAAAAGAATTTAAAAACATAGATTTGATTTTCCAACAGGATCAAGGGGGAAGAATTTTTATGCGATTTCCTTTAATTTTTGAGGGAAAGGATACAGATAAAATTTTAAAGAAGCTCAGAAAGTTTAAAATTTTTCTTGATGATGGCTGGAGGAAGACACCGATTGTTCCTCCTGACACCAATCAAAAAAGGATGAATTATATTTTTGGTATGTGTCCAATAGCAGAAAAGGTAATTAAAAATATTTTAAATTTGCCAACCCATATAAATATAAAAAAACAGGATGCAGAAAAAATAATTTCGAGATTAAAATATTTTACAATTTTAAGAGAAAATGATAAAAAATAAAATCTCATGAAAGGAGGGAAAAAATGAGAAAAAAGAACCTTCAAAATTTAGAGATAAGAAAACTTTTCTCACAAGAAGAAATAAAGGAAGCGGTGAAGATATTGGCCAAAGAAATTGTCAGAGATTACAGGTTGCAACTTGAAGAAGAGAAGGAGAATTTTTGTCTGGTTTTGGTAGGGATATTAAACGGAGCAGTTCCTTTTATTGGGGATCTGGCAAGAGAATTAAGTACTTATTTTCCTGTAGGTACCATCGAAATAGATTATATGGCGATTTCAAGTTATGGGGGTACTGTCTCGGGCAAGATACGCCTTGAAAAAGATACAAAATATCCCTTAGGGGGTAAACATGTGCTGATAGTAGAGGATATTATAGATACAGGAAAAACCCTCGCTCAAATCTTGAATCTTCTTTCAGCAAAAAATCCAAAAAGTTTAAAAACCTGTGTGTTAATTGATAAACATCGCCCCCGCAAGCAAGAAGTAACACTCCATTATGTTGGTTTTACTGTTGCAAATGATAAGTGGGTAATTGGTTATGGGCTGGATTTTAACAATATTGGTAGAGAGTTACCCTTTATAGGATATTTGGACAGGATCCCTGCTTCTTAAAAGGTCGCCCCTTGGGGCGACCTTTCATTTATTCAAAAATAAAGTAAAATAAATATAATATGGAGATAAGTGGACAGGATATAAGAGAATATATTCAAAAGAGGTCAGAAGAAAAGCAACCCCAAAACAAAGAGGAAGTAATGCAAATTTTAGAGGAGATTTTTCATGAATTAAAAATGTCAGGCAAAATAAGAAGCGATGCAGACCTAGATTATTGGAAAAAATATTTCTCTCAAAGATGGAGGCAATTTTTAGGTAAGGAGTAAAATATGCTCAAGTATACCGATCTAAAAAAAGGAGTTATTTTTTTAATGGAAGAAAGCCCTTGGCTTGTTTTAGAATCAAAACTTATTAAGTTTCAACGCCAGAAGCCGATTTTAAAGGCAAAAATAAAAAATCTCAAGACAGGGGCAATTATCACAAAAAGTTTTACTCAGGCAGATGAATTCGAGGAGGCAGAGGTGGAGAAAAAGCCCTTACAATTTCTTTATAGTCATAAGGGAAAATTTGTGTTTATTGAACCGCAAAACCCAAAAGAAAGGTTTGAATTTGACGAAGGTTTTATGGGGGAGAAATGGAAATATCTCAAAAAGAGTGCTAAAGTTGAGGCAGTTTTAATTAATGAGGAAATTGTAGATATTAAACTTCCAATTAAAATGGACTTTAAAGTAATTGAAGCGCCTCCTTCATTTAAAGGAGACACTGCTCAGGGAGGGACAAAGACAGCGACAATTGAGACCGGGGCAAAAATAAACGTTCCAATGTTTATTGAGGTAGGGGATACAATAAGAGTGAATACAGAGGATGGGAGTTATGTTGAGAGGGTGAAAGAGTAGGTAAAAGTTTCTTTTGAAATTGATGCAGTCAGTCGCCCCAGCGAGGCGACTGCTGTTCAGCACTCGACCTCGCTCTCTCGCTTCGCTCCAACCATGCCCGCTGGGCCTCCGCGACGCATTTCAAAAGAAACCTTTACTTTAATAACCATAGAGCAATTTATTATGCAAATAAAAGAGATCGCAGACAAAAATTTGTGGGAAAAATTTTTGGAGGGGTGCTGTCCAAAAACCTTTCTTCAATCTTGGAATTGGGGAGAGTTTTCAAAAAGAATGGGACAGAAAATCTGGAGATTGGGAGTTTATGAGAATAATCAATTACTGGCAGCCTGTCTGAGTGTGAAAGTAAAGGCAAAAAGAGGGACTTTTTTGATGGTTGAGCATGGACCAAATATAAAATTCAAAATTCAAAATTCAAAATTCAAAATTTTAAGTATCTTTTTAGATAAATTAAAGCAAATAGCAAAAGAAGAGAAGGCAAGTTTTATAAGGGTGTGTCCGATCTGGGAGAGGACAGAGGAAAACGAAGAGGTTTTTAAAAAACTGGGGTTTAGAGATGCGCCAATTCATATTCATCCAGAAGTTAGCTGGATTTTGGATTTAGATAAATCAGAAAAAGAGCTTTTGTATGGAATGCGAAAGACAACAAGATATTTAATTCGCCAGGCACAAAAAAATAAAGATCTTGAGGTTGTAAAAAGCCAAAGTTTTGAAGATTTAGAAAAGTTTTACAATCTTTATCAGGAGACTGTCAAAAGACACAAATTTGTGCCTTTTTCTTTTAATTATTTAAAGACTCAGCTGGAAGTTTTCAGAGAGGACAATCAAATTTTGATTTTTTTGGGAAAATACAAAAAGGAGATAATTTCTGGCGCTGTAATTGTATATTGGCAGAATGGTGCTTTTTATCATCACGGCGCCTCTTTGCGAAAATATTCAAAAATTCCTGCAAGTTATTTAATTCAGTGGGAGGCAATAAAAGAGGCAAAAAAAAGAGGAAGCAGTTTTTATAGCTTTTGGGGAATTGCACCAGAGAACAGGCCGAATCATCCCTGGAGAGGTTTAACTTTGTTTAAAAAGGGTTTTGGGGGAAGAAAGGAGGAATATGTAAAGACAAAGGATTATGTTTTATCTTCAAAATACATAATAAATTATCTTGTTGAAACTTTAAGAAAAATCAAAAGAGGGTATTATTGATTATGGCAAGGCATTATAAAAGATATAAAAAAATAAAAAAGAGAAAGTCAATTTTTAAAAGGATTATTCAAAACAAATTTTTTTTATTGGGATTTTTTGTTTTTTTAATTATGGGTGGTTTTTTTTATCTTTTTTTTCTCTCGCCTGTTTTTTTAATTCATCAAATCCAAATAGAAGGAAATTTGCAATTTCTCTCAAAGGATGAGATAAGAGATTATGTGGAGAGAAATGTGATATTTTTCGGAAGGAAGAACATCTTTGGTTTTTCAAAGAGAAATCTTTCAAACTTTCTTGTAGAAAGTTTTCCTCCTATAAGAGAGGTGAGAATTAAAAGAAATCTTCCTCATAAATTGATAATTCAAACTGAAGAGAGAAAGCCCGCAGGTATTTTTTGCGAAAGCGCCTGCTTTTTTATTGATAAAGAGGGGATTGTTTTTTATCCAACAGAATCAAAAGATTTAGTTATTTTTAGAGCAAAAGAGCCAAAGGCAGTTAGATTAGGGAAGGAGGTTATTGAGAAAACAAATTTAGTTCAAATATTAAATATAATTGAGGTCTTAAAAAAGGAGTTGGATATAGAAATAAAAGAGGTTTTTTTGAGTCGTTTTGAAATTAAATTTCAAACAAAAAACAATATAAGTATTTATTTTAGCAAAAAGAAGAATTTTGAAGATCAGACAGAAGATTTAATTTTACTTATAAAAAGAGAAATTAAAAAAGAAAACCTAAACAAACTTGAATATATAGACCTCCGCTTTGACAAGATTTTTTATAAATTCAAAGAAACCTAACCCCATCCCAAAAATGGCGGAGGTCCGACCTCTGTCAGTTAAAAAGGGGCTAGGTCGGACTGAGTTTTCAGCTTTGAATTAAACACTCCTTTATGCGACAATTTTTAAGCCCTTTTATCTTTAAAAGATAAATTATCAAAAGAGAATATTTTTCAATTGTCTTAGGAATTTAATTATAAGAGTTCAAAAACAATTATTGGGTAATCTTTCTTAATTTTGCCCTCAGGATATTTTTCTTTCAATTTTTCTAAGAGTTTTTCATCTTCCCTCATCAAAAGCACCAAAGAATTTTTTTCTAATTTTATTTTATCAAGACCTTCTGGTTTTATGTAGAGGCTTTTAATTTTTCTGTATGTGACAATTTCTTGAAAAATTAATGTCTGGGCAGGCATTGGAATTTGATTTATCCAAGAAACAGGAACCCCTTCTTCGTTGACAACAACATATTTTTTTATATTCTCTGGTAAAGTTGCTAAATATTTACCCATCTCAACAAAATTTTTACAAAAAGCACCTTCTACATTTTTATTTTTTGCAAATAAAACAAAATATCTGTTTGCCTGATTAAACACAACAAAAAGAAAGAATACAACAATAAGAGTTTTTAAAAGAAAAGGTCCAAATTTATATTTTGAGGTAATTTTTTTAATTAGATTAACTGTCCAAATTGAGCCAAAGCCCGAAAATAGATAGACAAAGGGAATGGTTCCAATTGTTCGCAAAGAATGAGGGATTCCTTGATAAGTTAAAACGCCGGCCAACAAAAAGACAAAGAAACCCAAAAGTGGAATAAAATAATAAAAACCGTTTTTTAATTTTTTTTCCTCAAAATAGAGATGAAACCTATTTACAAAAATTGCCAGCCCCACAAGAAAGAAAATTCCAATTGGCCAGAAAAGTTGGGGAGAGCCAGAAATATTGTGACGCCAATTTTTATCACCAAAGAGATTAAACATTAAAAGGTGTTGAGATAAACTTTTCCTAAAGGCAGATATAATATTTTCTTGGGCAAAAATTGAAATCGGGCCCAATCTTCCAAAAAAATCTGAGGGATTGAAAAGAAAGTAAATTCCAAGAGGAAGAGCAACAAGGAAGGCGGGTAAAAGAAGCTTTAAACCAAATATTAAAAACTTTTTAAATCTCCATTTTTCCTGAAACCAAAGATATATCAAAATTCCCAGCAAAAAGAGAGGGGCTAATCTAAAAGATGAATATGTATGAAAACCCAAACCAAAAAAGACACCCGAGCAAATTATTAGCCAGGTAGTTTTTTGTCTTATGCCAAGCAGAAGAAAATAAAGAAAGAAAACTAAAATAAAAGGCAGAAGAACTCCTCTAAATCCTATTCTTGAGAAATTTGTATGCCAAAAAGAAATTGCCAAGAAAAATGAGCAAAGAAGAGCAAGTATATTTTTCTTTTTTGAATAATAAAACACCTCCTTTGCCAAAAGATATAGACCAAGAACTGTTAAAATTCCAAAAAAGGCAGAGACGGCTCTAATTGAAGAAGTGCTTGGTCCAAAAATTTTAAATGAGAGAAAAATTAAATTAATATATAATCCCTCCCTTCCATTGTTTTCTGGATAGAAAATTTTTCCCGGAAACAAATATGCCTCGTTTCCATTTATTGCCTCATCCGGATGAAGACCGGGGGGAATTTTTCCAAGATCGAAAAATCTAAAAAAGGAGGCAATCAAAAGAATAAGAATCAAAAAGAAAATTTCTTGCTTCCTTTGCATTATCTTATTTTATCACAAAAAAATAGCCCGCCAAAAGTTACGCTTTTGGCGGGCTAAGGAACAAAAACCTTCAGCCCCCTTTTTACAACTTCAACTTCAAAAAGTCTGCTTGGGGTAAGTGTTTCCCCGTCTGCCTGACAAACAAGAGGTTTCTCCGATTGGATGATCATTTTCTCAAACTGAAAAGTTTTTATTCTTGGATCAAATATATGGGTGCCTTTATATGTGGAGTATATTTTTTCAAAAAATTCAAGCTTATTTAAGGGAGGAAGCAGACATGCATCCAACACTCCATCATCAACTTTTGCATCAGGATTAATTTTCAAACCTCCTCCATAGCGAAAACTATTTGTGATGGTTAGAAGGTAAACTCTGCCAGAAAAAGCGAAGCCTTTGGTTGTTATTTTTATCTCAGGTGGCTCAAAGTTATCCCAACCAAGAAGATAATAAAGAATAGCAAGAAGATAGCACCATTTAGCGTCTAATGGTAAAAAGAGTTGCTGTTTTAGCCATTTCATCCATTTCATTTTAGGGCGGGTTTTTGTTTCTTGAAGTTGATTGATAAACGCATCAAAACCAAAACTTACAGTGTTTACAAAAAAATAATCGTTAACTCTGCCAAGATCCACCCATTTTGTTTTTCCTTTGGCAATAATAGAGAGCGCTATTTTTGGATTTTTTGAAATACCAAGAGAGGAAGCAAAATCACGACCACTTCCCAAAGGCACAATGCCAACTTTTACTTGTTCTGGATAAATCTGCTGAATTCCTCGACTTAGAGTTCCATCGCCTCCACAGAAGATGATTGTTTCAAAACCTGTACTTTTCCAGCCTTTTTTGTTTTTACCAACAATAAAAACCTCTCCCTCACCCAAAAACTTCTCTGCAAGTTGAATAAGGCGTTTTTGTGTCCGTCTTGATATTCCAAGTTGAGCGTCAGGATTTATGACTAAAAGATATCTCACCCCTATCACCTCCTGTAAAAGGGCTTTTATACTTTACCACAAAAACTTCAAACAGACAATATTAGCAGTCAAAGGTCTTGACTGCTAATTTAGAATAATTATAATAAAAACAATGGTAGAAATTACTCCTCGCCAAAAAAAAATTTTATTTTTAACAATTGAAGAATATATAAAAACTACTCAGCCGGTAAGCTCTTTGAAATTGAGTCAGAAATACAACTTTAATGTGAGTTCAGCTACCATTAGAAACGAGATGGTAAAACTTGCAAAAAAAGGATTGCTTTTTCGCCTCTATAGTTCTTCTGGGGGGGTGCCCACAGATAAGGGGTACCTTTTGTTTGTAGAAGAATTTGTTAAAAATTTGAAACCTTGCAAAGATCTTTTTGAAGAGTTAGAGGAAATAAAAAAAGATATAAGTAATCTACTGAACTTTTCTCAAAACCTCGCCCGAATTTTAAATGAGTTTTCTTCAAGTTTGGTTTTGAATTATCTTGCAGAGAAAGATCTTTTATGGGAGGAGGGATGGAGAAATATACTTCTTGAGCCAGAATTTGCAGATAGAAATTGTTTAAAAAAATTTATAAAATTTGTAGAGGAAACTGAGAAAAAAATAGAAGATATTTTTTTAAGAGAACCTCCTGGATCTTTTAAAGTTTTTGTGGGAAAAGAAAATCCAATTTTGAAATGTGAGGAGTTTGGTATGATTATTTCTCGCATAAGAATTCCAAAAACAAAAAAAGGATCCTGCCTTGTTTTTTTGGGACCAAAGAGGATGCCTTATAAAAAAAGTCTTCGGGCAATTTATACTCTATTTGAGTTTTTGAAAAAAACATGAAAGAGAAAAAAGAAAATTCAGAAATTGAAAAACTCAAAAAAGAAATTGAAAAACTCAAAAAAGAAAAAGAGCAATATTTAGCGGGCTGGCAGAGAGCAAGGGCAGATTATTTAAATTATTTAAAAGAGGAAAAGGGAAGATTAAAAGAATTTTTGGAGGTTGCAAATCAGAAATTGGTGGTAAAACTTTTGCCGGTATTGGATAGTTTTAAAAGAGCAGAAGAGGTAATTTCCCAAGATTTGAAGGGAAATCAGGTAATTCAGGGATTTTTGCAGATTCGAAATCAATTGAGAGAAATTTTAAAAGCTGAGGGATTAGAGGAGATTGAGACAGAAGTTGGTCAAGAATTTAATTCAGAAATTCATGAGGCGATAGGTAAAATTGAGAGAAATGATCTTCCCCAAAATTCTGTTGCCCAAGTTTTGGAAAAAGGCTATAAATTTAAAGGGAAGGTTGTTCGTCCTGTGAAAGTAAAAATTTCTTTTAAAGGTCGAAAAAATAATCAATAATTATTGATCATTAATCATTAACTATGGCCTTAATTCCTTATAATCCTTTCAGAGATATAGAAAAGTTTTTTGAGGACTGGGCTGAGAGATTTGAAGCTTTTTCTTTTCCTGAGATTTCTTTAATTGAGGAGCCGAAGATGGATATTTATGAAAAAGGGGAAAAGTTAATAGCAGAGATTGCTATGCCCGGGGTTGATCCAAAATCTATTGATGTTTCAGTTGAGGATAATGTTTTAAGGGTTGAGGCAAAGAAAGAGGAGAAGGTTGAGGAGAAGAAAAAGAATTATTACAGAAAAGAGATAAAGGGAGGGTATTTGAAAAGAATGATTGCTCTGCCGGTTGAGGTTTTGGGAGAGAAGGCCCAGGCAACTTATCAAAATGGTGTTTTGAAAATAGAGATTCCAAAGAAAGAAGAGAAGAAGAAAAAGGCAAAAAAGGTGCCGGTTAAAGTTTTAAAATAATTTAATCAGAAACTCTGATCCCCTGCCACCTATTGGGTGGTGGGAGAGAGGGAGTTTCTGATTAATAACGTATAACGAGAAACAAAGAGAAACAATTAAAACTTCAATTATATGGCAAAAATACTTGGGATAGATCTGGGAACAACAAACTCTGCAATGGCTGTTGTCAAAGACGGCCAACCCCAAATTATTGAAAATAGAGAAGGGGGAAGAGTAACCCCCTCAGTTGTTGCATTGACAAAAAATGAAGAAAGATTGGTGGGAATTTTGGCAAAGAGACAACAGATTACAAATCCAAAAAATACAATTTTCTCTGTCAAAAGATTAATCGGAAGAAGATTTGATGATCCAGAGGTTCAAAGAGATATTAAAATTTTGCCCTATGAAATTAGAAAGGCCTCTGATGGCGGAGTTGAGGTAAAGATGGGGGAGAAATGGTATAGACCCTTTGAGATTTCAGCAATGGTTCTACAGAAGTTAAAACAGGATGCAGAAGAGAAATTGGGAGAGAAAATTGATCAGGCAATTATTACCTGCCCTGCTTATTTTGATGATTCTCAAAGAAAGGCAACAAAATTGGCAGGTGAAATTGCAGGATTTGAGGTTAAAAGAATAATAAATGAACCAACTGCTGCTGCTTTGGCTTATGGTCTAACCAAAAAAGAAAATCAAAAGATTGTTGTTTATGATTTTGGTGGAGGAACTTTTGATGTCTCAATAATTGAGACAGGCGATGATACAGTAGAGGTTAAGGCAACCGGGGGGGATACCCATCTTGGTGGTGATGATTTTGATCAAAAAATTATTGATTGGTTAGTTGAACAGTTCAAAAAAGATCAGGGTATTGACTTAAGAAAGGATTCTTTATCCTTGCAGAGATTAAAAGAGGCGGCCGAAAAAGCAAAAACTGAGCTTTCAACAACCTTTGAGACAGAAATTAACCTCCCATTTATTATCTCTGATACCTCTGGCCCAAAACATCTATATTACAAACTTAGTCGCGCTCAACTTGAGGAGATGGTAAAGGAATATATAGATAAATCAATTGAGATAGTAAAGCAGGTTTTGAAAGAGGCAAAAATGGAGCCAAAAGATATTGACGAGATTATCCTTGTTGGAGGACAGATAAGAATGCCTCTAATTCAGCAAAAAATTAAAGAGGTTTTTGGAAAAGAGCCAAGAAAGGATATTAATCCTGACGAGGTGGTAGCAATTGGGGCTGCCATTCAGGGAGGAATTTTGCAAGGCGAAGTAAAAGATGTTTTACTTTTAGATGTCACTCCTTTGTCTTTGGGAATTGAAACTCTTGGTGGGGTGAATACAATTTTAATTCCAAAAAATACAACCATTCCTACCTCAAAGACCCAAATTTTCTCAACTGCCACAGATAACCAAACTTCTGTTGAGATTCATGTTTTGCAGGGAGAGAGGCCAATGGCAAAGGATAACAAATCTCTTGGAAGATTTATTTTGGACGGAATACCACCTGCTCCTCGAGGTGTTCCTCAAATTGAGGTAACATTTGATATCGATGCAAATGGGATTTTGATAGTAACAGCCAAAGACAAAGCAACAGGAAAAACCCAATCAATAAGAATTGAGGGTTCTTTGGGAGTTTCAAAAGAGGAGGTTGAGAGGATGAAAAGAGAGGCAGAGATGTATGTAGAAGAGGATAGAAAGAAAAAAGAACTGGTTGAAACCAAAAATAATGCAGATTCGTTAATTTATACTGCTCAAAAAACCCTAAAGGAGTTTGAGTCAAAAATTAAAGAGGAGGATAAAAAAGAAATTGAGGCAAAGATTGAGAATTTGAAGAAATTAAAAGAAGGTGATAATATAGAAGATATAAAAAGAGGAATTCAGGAGTTGTCAGAGGTGATGCAGAAAATTGGGGCGGAGTTGTATAGGGGAGGGGAGTCTCAAAAAGGAGAAAGGGGTTCTACAGGAGATGAAGGAGAGGCAAAAGAGGGGGAGTATAAGGAGAAATAAAGCAAAAATTAATACTGGAGCCGCTCTCTCGCTCCGCTTTCTTTTAAATGTAAAATTATGAAGGACTACTACAAAATTTTAGGGGTTCCACCTGGGGCCTCGGATGAAGAAATAAAAAAGGCCTACAGACGCCTTGCTCATAAATATCATCCAGACAGAGGTGGTGATGAGAAAAAGTTTAAAGAGATAAACGAGGCCTATCAGGTTTTATCTGACAAAGAAAAAAGAGCTCAGTATGATAAGTATGGAAGAATCTTTGAAGGGGGAGGACCGGAATTTCAGGCCTCTGCTAACTGGTTTGATTTTGACAGTTTCTGGCAGAAAAATTTTGCAAAAGGGGCCGGGTTTGGATTTGAGACATTGGAGGATTTATTTGAGGAATTTTTTGGGTTTTCACAGAGAAAAAGAGAGGATATAAGAAGGGGAGAGGATTTAGAGATTGTGGTTCGTTTAGATTTAAGAGAAACCCTAAAGAATCAGAAGAAAAAAATTGCCTTGTATAAATATGTAGTCTGTCAAAGATGTGATGGTAAAGGATCTGAGCCCGGAACTCGCCTGAAGGAATGTGCAACCTGCAGAGGAAGGGGAGAAGTTCAGCAGGTAAAAAGAATCTTCTTTGGAACAATTTCAAGATATACAGTTTGTCCTACCTGCAAAGGGGAAGGATATATTCCAGAGAAACCTTGTAATGTCTGCAAGGGAGAGGGAAGAATTAGAAAAGAGGAGACAATTCAAATTACGATCCCTGCTGGTGTTGATTCAGGACAGGTTTTACAATTTAAAGGTCTGGGAGATGCTGGAAGAAGAGGAGGAAGAGCAGGAGATTTGTATGTAAGAATTCACCTAAGACCCCATCCAAAATTTAAGAGAAAAGGAGACAATCTTTATACAGTAATTGAGATTCCATATTCTCTTGCAGTTTTGGGAGGAGAGGTTGAGATAGAAACTTTAGAAAAAACAGTTTTGCTTAAAATTCCTCAAGGCACAGAGGCAGGAGAGATTTTTAAACTGAAAAATTTAGGGATTCCTCATTTTTCTGGATATGGAAAAGGGGATTTATATGTGAAAGTTCAGATAAAAACTCCAAAAAGATTGACAAAGACACAAAAAGAGTTAATGAAGAAATTACAGGAAGAGGGATTATAAATTCATTATTTGAGTTTTGAGTTTTGAGATTTGAGTTTTGAATTCGCAACCCGCAAGGCGGGTTGTGTTGCCCCCGTAGCTCAATTGGTAGAGCAATGGCCTTTTAAGCCAGAGGTTCCGCGTTCGAGTCGCGGCGGGGGCACAATAAAAGAAGATCCAAGAACCAAGATCCAAGAATCAAACAAATAACAAATATATTTTTAAGGGGCCAGTCCCCAAAAAATGAGGCGCGAAAACCCACACCAGTTCTAAGTTCTAGCTTAAATTTTTTAATTTTTTTAATTTGGCACAATTTTGATTAAATTTGACGAGAACTGTTCTCGTCAAATTTAATTTGACGAGAACTGTTCTCGTCAAATTATCCAAATTATCAACATGGGCTTTTTTCTTGACATTTAAATTCTTGACATTTAAAAGAAAGAAACATAATTTCAAAGAATGGAGAAATTTTCTCTTATAACTTATGGATGCAAGTTAAATCAGGCAGATTCTGAATTAATTTTGGGACTTTTATCTGAGAGTTTTCAAAAAACCTCAGAGAATGAGACGGATTTTGTAATCATAAATAGTTGCGGGGTGGTTGAGAAAACAGAGAGGAAAATCAAAAAGAAGATAGAGGAATTAAAAAAGAAAAATAAAAAAATTATATTGGCTGGATGTCTTCCTTTAATTTCAAAGGATATAATTAAAAAAGTTGATGGGGTTTTGGGTCCAAAAAATTTATTGCATATAAAGGAGGCAATAGAGGAGATAAAAAAGGGCAAAAAACCCATTTATTTAGAGGAAGAAAATTTAAATAAGTCAAAATATTGCAGAGTAAAGGTAAGATTGCAAAAAAATTCTTGTATTGTAATTGTTCCAATTTCTGAGGGATGTCTTGGAAGGTGTGCTTATTGCGCCACAAAACTGGCAAGAGGGAAGCTTAAAAGTTTTTCAATTGAGGGAATTTTGGAGGAGGTAAAATTTGCCCTTTCTTTGGGCTTTAGAGAAATTCATTTAACATCTCAGGATATTGCCTGCTTTGGTTTGGATTATGGAGAGTATCAATTACCAAAACTTTTAGAGAAAATCATCTCATTGCCTTTTGAGTTTCGTATAAGGTTAGGAATGGGCAACCCTCAGCATTTTAAACAAATTCTAAATTCTTTAATTGAGGTTTATAAATCAGAAAAAATTTACAAATATTTACATATTCCAGTTCAAAGTGGCTCGGATAGGATTTTGAAAGAGATGAAAAGGGGATACAGGGTGAGAGATTTTTTGGAGGTTGTTGAGGCATTCAAAAAAGAATTTCCTGACCTAATGCTTGTAACCGATGTTATTGTTGGATGGCCAGAAGAGAAAAATTCAGATTTTCAAAAAACTGTTGAATTAATTGAAAAAATAAAGCCAAGAATTATAAATATTACTAAATTTTCAAAAAGACCAAACACTGAGGCAGAAAGACTAAAAGATCTACCAGACAGAATAAAGACAAAGCGCTCAAGAATTTTAGATGAGTTATCAAAAAAGATTAAAGAAAAAGATGGGAAAGGGTTTGTTGGAAGGTTAGAGGAAGTTTTGGTAACAAAGAAAGGGAAAAAAGAAACATATCTTGCTCGCCCCCCTCATTTTAGAGCAGTCATTTTGAAGAATGCAAAAATAGGGGAGTTTTTGAAAGTTAAAATAAAAGAGGTAAGCGTCAACTATCTTTTGGGAGAGATTTTGCAACCAAATTAAAAAATTTGCGTTTCTATTTATGTTAGAAGAACAGCAAATGTTGCTTTGGCAGAAGATCTCACCGCCCAGACATTCTTAAAGACGCTTAAAAATTTTTGGCGTTTTCGGAAGAAGAGAAGAAAAATAGAAAAATTACGCTTGATTAATAAATAAAAAGGTCGGAAAATTCCAGAAAAAGCCCGGGTTCCCCCCGGTTTTTTCTTTTCAAAATTAAAATCTTTGTTAAAATATTAGAATAACCTATGAGAAAGATATTTATTTTTATTTCACTTATACTTGGAGTAGGTCTATTTGTTTTTGCCTTAAAGTCAGTAGATCTCTCTGAGGTTTCTCAAATTTTATCAAAAATTTGGCCATTTAAATTCCTCTTGATTCTTTTTTCTTTCTTTCTGGCACAAATTTTTGTAAGTACTTATAGATGGTTTTGCATTTTAAAAACCCAAGGAGTTTCTTTAAAGTTTTATCCGCTTTTTTTGATAAAATTTGTTGGTTTCGCATTTAGTTATTTAACCCCTGTAGTTTTTTTTGGTGGAGAACCTGTAAGATACGCCCTTTTAAGAGAAGAAACCAAGGCCCCACCAAAGCATATTATTTCTTCTATAATGTTGGATAAAATAATTTCGTTTTTTATTTCTGTCTTTTATTTTTTGTTTGGTATATTTATTTTTATTGTTTATTTTCCAACAACTTTTATTACAAAAATTTTAGTTATAGGTCTAACAATCTTGGCCACTTCTTTGGGATTTTTAATTTACCTCAAATTAAAAGATATAACTCTTAAAAAAGGCATTTTAAGTTATATTCTCAAGAAACTCTATTTATCAAATACTAAATTTTTCCAGAGAAGAGAAAATTCCATCAAAGAGATAGAGACCGAAATTGCAGAATTTTTTCACAGAAAGCCCAAAGATGTTCTCAAAATATTTCTTTTGGGGTTTTTTGAAATTTTTCTTATGATTTTTTCTTTTTGGTTGGTAGTAATTTTTTTAGATAAATATTTGGCTTTTTTAAAAATTTTTGCTATAAATAGTATGATAGCCCTTGCGGGTACCATTCCTTTGCCTGCAGCTTTGGGAAGTTTAGAAGTAAGCCAATCTTTTATTTTTGATTTTTTTGGTCTAACACGGGAGACAGGAATCGCTTTTAGTTTAATTTTTAGGGGGATTAATTTACTTTTTGCATTTATTGGTTTATCTCTTTTTTCATATCTTCAACTGAGAATTTTCAAAAAAAAGATATTGTGGTTTTGCAAAAAGATAGCCAAATTATATGAAAAATAAAGTTATTAAAAAAAGTTTTCTTTTTATTACCCTTATTGTTATTGTTGCTATAAGTTTTAGGGCAGGTTTTTACTTTGGGCTACAAGAAACCCCCAAACCTCCAGAAGATTTGCCCCCAGGAGTGGATCTTTCAGTTTTATGGGAGGTCTGGAGAGCAATTGAGGAGAAATACATTGGCAAGATAGATTATCAAGAAATGATTTACGGTGGAGCAAAGGGGATAGCCCAGAGCGTAAATGATCCTTATACTGTTTTTTATACTCCAGAGGAAAGCGAGATGTTTTTGGAAGATATTTTTGGAAGTTTTGAGGGAGTGGGGATGGAAATAGGAATAAGAGATGGATACCTAACCGTTGTAGCACCTCTTGAGGGAACTCCTGCCAAAAAAGCAGGTATTTTGGCAGGAGATAGAATTATAAAAATTGAAGACATCTACACAAAAGATTTAACCATCTATGAAGCAGTGAAGATGATTAGAGGTCCAAAAGGGACAAAGGTGAGATTAACAATTATGAGAGAGGGATGGGAGGAACCAAAAGAGATTGAGATTGTAAGAGATGTAATTAATATTCCTTCAATTAAGGTGGAGATTTTGGAGAAAAATATTGCTCATTTAACCATTTATCAATTCAACGAAAATACTGTTTTACAATTTAAAAAAGCAGTTCAATTTATCAAAGAGAAAGGGGCAAAAAAAATTATCCTAGATTTAAGAAATAATCCCGGGGGATTGCTGGATAAAGTCCAGGAAATTGCAGGGTGGTTTTTAGAACAGAACAAAATTATTGCCATTGCTAGATATGCCAATGGAGAAGAAGACATTTATAAGGCCAAAGGTCCATCTACTCTTTTAAATTATCCACTTGTAATTTTAGTCAACAAAGGAACCGCCTCTGGGGCAGAAATTTTTGCCGCTGCTTTAAGGGAACAGAGAGATGATGTAAAATTAATAGGGGAGAGAACTTTTGGGAAGGGTTCAGTGCAAGAGACAGTAAATATTGGTAAAATAAAAAGAGAGGGAATGCTTAAAGTAACCACTGCCCATTGGTTTACTCCAAAGAATCAACTTATTAATAAAAAAGGACTTGAGCCTGACATCGAGGTTGAATTGACCCAAGAAGATATTGAAAAAGGCAAGGATCCACAGCTTGATAAGGCAAAAGAAGTTATAAAGAATTTATAAAATAATGAAGATTATCCTTCTAAAAGATGTAGAAAAGTTGGGCAAAAAATACGAGATTAAAGAGGTAGCGGATGGATACGCTCGTAATTTTCTTATCCCAAGAGGTTTAGCAAAGCCTGCCACAGAGAAACTTATAGAATGGGCAGAAAGACAAAAAGAACTGGAAGAGAAAAAAGCAGAGCAAGAATTAAAAAGAATTCAAAAACTGGCATCCCAATTGGATGGTCAGGAAATTGAGTTTTTGGTGAAAGTAGGGAAAAGGGGAGAACTTTTTGAGGGTATTGGTCAAGCAAAGATTGCAAAAAAAATTAAAGAGATGGGTTTTGATATCAAAAAGAGCCAGATAGCTCTTGAAAAACCAATAAAAGAATTGGGAGAATTCCCGGTTAAAATAAATTTAGATCAAGGGTTGGAGGCAGAAATAAGGGTGGTTGTTGTGCCAGAAGAAGAAAAGGAGGAGTAAAGATTTATTCAACATTTACGACTTTTACAATTCGTTGGGTTCCATCAAACTTTCTTTTTCTTTTTGTGACAAATTTTACAACCCCTGTTTTTTTGGCATAAAGAGTATCATCTTTGCCCCGGCCAACATTTTTTCCAGGGATGAATTTTGTGCCCCTTTGTCTGACAATAATCATACCCGGTAAAACTTTTTGTCCACCAAAAATTTTGACCCCTAAGTATTTGGGCCTTGAGTCTCTTCCTAATTTTGTTGATCCTGCAGATTTTGTTTTTGCCATATATTATTATGAAATTTTGCTCAATTTTTCTTTAAAAAGATTAACAAAAAAAATTTAGTGAGTCAAGAAGATACAAAAATCCCTTATCATCTGGCAATCATTATGGATGGGAACAGAAGATGGGCAAGGAGTCGTGGTCTTCCAACGCTTTTTGGACACAAAAAGGGTTTAGAGAATTTTAAAAAAATAGCAAGATACTGTTATAAAAAAGGAGTCAAAATTTTGACTGCTTTTGCTTTCTCAACTGAAAATTGGAACCGTTCAAAAGAAGAGGTAAGTTATTTAATGAAACTTTTTGAATCAATGTTTACCAAAAAAAATGTAGAGGAATTAAATAAAAAAGGGGTGAAAATTAACATCATTGGGCAGAAATGGAGATTCCCAAAAACTTTGCAGAAAAAAATTAAAGAGATAGAACAATTAACCAAAAAGAATAAAAAAGCCATTTTGAATATCGCTCTCTCATATGGAGGAAGGGCAGATATAATTGAGGCAATAAAAAAAATTGTAAGATTGAAAGTGCCTCCAAAAGAAGTTAATGAGGAGCTGGTTTCAAAATATCTATGGACAAAAGCACAGCCAGATCCGGATCTTATTATCAGAACAGGTAAAGAGAAGAGAATTTCCAATTTTTTGATCTGGCAATCTGCCTATTCAGAACTTTATTTCTCAAATAAACATTGGCCTGAATTTACAGAGAAGGATTTAGAAGAAGCATTTTTAGATTATTCAAAACGCAAAAGAAGATTTGGAAAGTAAATTAAATTAATTTTTTAAAAAATGGAGAAAATTATTCTTGTTGATGAAAATGATAATAAGATAGGGGAGGGGGAGAAAATAGAAATTCACAAAAAAGGACTTTTGCATCGGGCCTTTTCGATATTTATTTTTGATCCAAAAAAAGAGAAAATTCTCCTTCAAAAAAGACACAAAAATAAATATCATTCAGGTGGACTTTGGACAAATACCTGTTGCTCACATCCAAGAGTAGGGGAGAAATTAATGGAAGCAGCACACAGAAGATTAAAAGAAGAGATGGGCTTTGATTGCGAATTAAAAGAATTATTTTCTTTTATATACAAGGCAGATTTTGGCAAGATAAAAGAATATGAGAAAGATTATGTAGTGGTGGGATGCTATGAAGGAGAAGTTTGCCCCAATCCAGACGAAGTAGAGGAATGGAAGTGGGTAAAAATTGATGAGGTATTGAGAGATTTAAAAGAAAATCCAGAAAAATATACAGTTTGGTTTCGTTTGAGTTTTGAGAAAGTAGTAAATTTGCTTAACTGAATACAAATACTTGACAAAAACAAAATAAGAGTTATAATGAAAGGAGAACATTAAAAAGAACCGGTTAGTTATTCTTTTAACGGGTGGTATTTTCGATGAATTTTTTCTGCGTATCTGTCTGAAGCATGAACATAACGAGTAGTAGTATCAAGTGATTCATGGCCTAATAAAATCTGAATTGCTGCAGGGTTAGCTCCACTTTCTGCTAAATAAGTGGCAAAAGCATGTCGTAGAGTGTGACACGAAATCGGAACATTAATGCCTGACAACTCGCGATATCTTTTAATTCTTTCTTGTAAATAATTTGGGGCTATTTTTTTGTTTTTATCTTTTGCGCGTTTGCCGCGTCGTGGAATAAAAAGATAGGGAAAATTATCCTCGCCTCGGTAATCCAAATATTTTTTGATATATTTCATAGCCCGAGGGGTAAGATATACAAATCTTTCTTTTTTGCCTTTCCCTTTAATAAAAATCCGACCGCTTTTATCAATATCAGTCTTTTTTAGGTTTAGTAGTTCTGAAATTCGCATGCCGGTTGCAAACAATGTTTCAAGCATTGCTCGGTTACGAAGTTTTACAAATTTATTTCTTTCAAGTTTGTCAGGTGCCTCTAAAATTTTTATAATTTCTTCAAAGTCAGGGACTCGGGGATGTTTTCTCTCCGTTTTTACTAATTTAATGATTTCTGGTGCGATTGGTGCCGGGTAATCAATGTCAATTAAAAACTTTAAATAAGACCTTAAAGAAGAAAGCATTCGGTTAACAGAAAAACTGCCTAGGCGTTTTTTGCCTACAGCATTTTTTGGAGTTTTGCGATCTAAAGAAGTAAGATAAGCTTTGTAGTTTAAAATAGTTTTTTTATCTACCTTCTCAAATTTACAATTGATTTCATTTAAAAATTTTTGAAAAGTTTCCAAATCTCTTTCGTAATTATAGATAGTCTCCTCTGAATAGTTATTTGTCTGGAGGTTTAAAAGAAAATCATCAAAATGGGGCAGGAGTATTTTGCTCATAATTTGCTCTTTTCGATGAGTGTAAGAGATATTATACTCATTTTTATTTTATTGTAGATTAATCTTCCCTGTCAAGATTTTTACTCTATCACCACCTCTTTTTCAAAAAATAAAATAACTCTCTTCCCCCAATTTATAATTTCAAATTTTGCTTTTTTCTGCCACCAAATTTTAATTTTTTCTCCCGAATCTAAAAAGAATGGAACAAATTTTTGAGACCAAAAATCTTCAAAAAAACCAAAAAATGGCTTTGTTGAGGTAGCTATTCTTTGGGTAAGGTTCTTTACCTCTTCTTTTTCTGGGGGTGAAATTTGAGCAGATAAAAACAATGGGAAAAAAGATATTAAAACAACAAGAACTAAAAAGAAAATTGTCAGTTCCCTCCTCTTTTGTTTTTTCATAATTTAAGCAATTCTTGTGCTCTTTTAATTCTTATTATTGCTTTTTCTTTGCCAAGAATTTCCGCTATCTTAAAAGGAGGAGCAGAGGCTTCTTTCCCGGTTAAAGCAACCCTTATTGGCCAGAGAAAATATCCTCTATCCCCTACTTTAAACCTCTCTGCCTCCTCTACCAATACTTTTTTTAGAAATTCTGCCCCCCAATTTTCCTCCTCTATTTCTTTTAATACTTTTTCTGCTTTTCTAAGAGCAGAAAGGATATCTTTATCTTCTGCATCTTTCCATTTTAATAATTCTTTTGGGTAGACAATTTCTCTCTTAAAAAAGAAATCAACAAGTTCTGGAAGTTCAGAAAGTACCTTGAGCCTTTCTTGATAGATTGCAATAATTTTTTTAATTTTATCAAACTCAATAATCTCTCCTGTATCTTTGATAACAAAAATTTGGCTTATAGTATCCGCTCCAAAAACCGGGGGGTATTTTTTGCTTTCAATTTGAGGGACAACTAATTCCGCCTCAATTAAATAAGGCAGACAAAGTTGAGTTAATTTATCTATATTTTTTTGTCGAATATAGAAGCCGTTGTACCAGACCAATTTTTTCTTATTAAAAATGGCAGGTGATTTTTGACATTTCTCCAAAGAAAATTCCTTAATAAGCGATCTTAAAGAATAAATCTCCCTGTCTTGATCAGGATTCCAGCCCAGAAATGCCATAAAATTAATTAATGCCTCTGGCAAAAAACCTTCTTTTTTATATTCTTTTAGGGCAACTGCTCCGTGTCTTTTACTTAATTTGCTTCTATCAGAGCCCAAAATTAAAGGAAGATGAGCAAATTTTGGAGAGGGTAAGCCCAGTGCTTCATATAAAAGAATTTGTTTTGGAGTATTTGGAATATGATCCTCTCCCCTGATTACATGAGTAATTTTCATTTCAAAATCATCAATAACTGCTGCCAAATTGTAAAGAGGAGTTTGTTCATCCTTGGCAATTACAATATCGCCAAATTCTGAAGAGTCGGTTTCAATTTTCCCGTGAATTAAATCAACAAATACAACTTTTTTATTTGGATTTTTAAATCTTATTACATATGGTTTTTTTTGAACAAGACATTCCTCAATCTCCTTTTTTGTTAAATTTCTACATTTTCCATTATAGCGTGGAGGTTGTCCTATACTCATAAAATATTGCCTCTTTGCCTTTAGTTCCTCTGGGGTGCAAAAGCAATAATAAGCCCTCCCTTCATCTAATAGTTTTTGAATATATTTTTTATAAATTTCTCTTCTTTCACTTTGTCTATACGGGCCAAAATCACCAATATATCCTTCTTTTTCAAGAAGAGGCCCCTCATCCCACTCAAGCCCCAGCCATTTTAACTCCTCCATTATATCTTTCTCCCATTCTTTTTTTGATCTTTCCAAATCTGTATCCTCAATTCTCAAAATAAAAACACCGCCATATCTTTTGGCAAAAAGATAATTAAAGAGGGCAGTTCTTGCAGTTCCTATATGAAGTGGTCCTGTGGGAGATGGGGCAATTCTTACCCTTGGTTTTTCTATTTTGAGCTCTAATTCAGCCATTTATTTTATTGTAAGGCCTTGAGTTTTTAAAATCAATAAACCCAAGTTCTTCTAAAATATATTTTGCAATAAGTTTTGCAGAATTAGGAATAGCCAACTTTTTGGCTTTTTTTCGCATCTCCTTTAAAAGTTCAGGCTTTGAGAAAAACAAATAAAGTTTTTTTAGCAAGAAATGGGGTTTGAAGTTTGTCTGTTCAATTACAAGAGAAGCCCCAAATTTTTCAATTAAATATGCGTTTTCCCTTTGATGATTCTGGGCAGATTCAGGCAAAGGAACCAAAATTGACGGAAGACCGTTTGCCAAAATTTCAAAAATTGAACCAGCGCCGGCCCTTGAGATTACAAGATCAGCAACTTTGTAGGCATGTTTTAATTTTTCCTCATCCAAAAATCCATATAGATGGTAATATTTTTTTAAATCCTCATTTTTTTGAAAAATTACCTTTGTTTGAAGCTCCATTTCTTCCAAATTATTCTTTCCGCATTGATGAATGACTTCAAAGAGTTTTAAAATATCCAAAAGACACAAAAGAATTACATCATTAATTCTTTGGGCCCCCTGTGAGCCCCCCAGTATCAAAAGGACTGGTTTTTCATCTGTAAGATTAAAAATTTTTTTTCCTGCCTCTTTGTCACCCTTTGTAATTTCCTCTCTTATGGGATTTCCAACAAAGAGAAATCTATTTTGGGGGATCTTTTTTGGGAAACCTTTTGTATATTTTTGAGGAAAAGCCAAGAATATTCTTTTTGCGTATTTTGCAGTAATTCTGTTTGTCCAGCCCGGAATTGTATCAGATTCATGCAAAAATATAGGGATATCTAAATGTGAGCCCGCAAGAACAACTGGTAAAGATCCATATCCTCCCTTGCTGAAAATTAATCTTGGTTTAATTTGGCCAAGATACAAATACGCCTGAATACAACCACCCGCAATTTTAAAAATATTCAAAAAATTTGAAAAAACTGATACAGGAGTTATATATCTTCTAATTTTCCCCGCCTTTATTGTTTTCACTTTCACCCCTTTTTTTATTAAATTTTCCAGAAAGGAATCTTTTGGACCAATGTAAAAAAATTCTAAATTAGAAGAGAAGGAAGATTTTTTTAATTCCCTTATAATTGCAATTATTGGAAAAGTATGCCCTCCTGTTCCTCCACCGCAAAATACTATCCTCATAATTTTTATTTTTTGGTTATATTTAATAATAACCCTATTGCCATTAACCCACAAAAGAGAGCCGACCCTCCATAACTTAAAAACGGAAGAGGTATTCCGGTTAGAGGTAAAACTCCAATCATTGCCCCCATATTTATAAAGGCCTGGATTGTAATCCAGGAGGTAATTCCAACAGATAGAAGTTTTTTAAATTCATCTTTTTGTGTTTTTGCAACTCTAAAGCCCCTCCAGGCAAAGATTAAAAACAGGCAAATAATTGTAAAAAGGCCCAAAAAACCTATCTCTTCCCCAAGGACAGCAAAAATAGAATCTGTCATAGGGTGGGGCAAAAACCCCAATTTTTGGACTCCAAGACCTAATCCTTTTCCAAACAACCCCCCAGACCCCACAGCAATCAATGATTGTTTTATATGATAACCTTTTCCTAAAGGATCCATTTCTGGGTTTAGAAAAACAAGAAGACGATTAAGTCTATAAGGGGCAAGGAAAATTAGAATCAAAAGAGCCACCGCCCCAATTCCACCCAAAATTACTATATGGGATATCGGGGTTTTTGCACAAAAATATAAAATACTTCCAAGAATTCCAAAGATTACAAGGGTGCTGATATCTGGCTGAAAGATAAAAATTAGACTCAGGATTGCCAAAATCACAAGAAAAGGAATCAATAGATTTTTTATTTTATGCTCTTGATCTTTATATTTTGCCAGCCAGGAAGAAAGATAAATTAAAAAACCTAATTTCAATAATTCTGATGGCTGAAAAGTGAAGCCAAAAATTCTTATCCATCTTCTACTTCCAAAAAGAGCAATACCTATTTTTGGCACAAAGACCAAAAGAGTTAGAAAGATAGCAAAGAGAAAAAACCAAAAAGACATCTTTTTTACAAAATTTAAATCAATTTTATAAAAAACAAAACCCAAAATTATGCCCGGTAAAAGACCATATAGTATCTGGTGAAATAAAAAATGTGTTGGTTTTCCTGTGAGTTGCAATGATTTAGCACTCGATGCCCCTGCCAGCGATATCAAACCAATTAAATTTAAAAGCACTAAAGTGGTTAGAAGGATATAATCTGGTTTTTTTTGGAATTTCATTTTTTTGAAATTTCATAAAGATATTTTTTAAATTGCTCCCCCCTATCTCTATAATCTTTAAACAACCCAAAACTGGCAGAGGCAGGAGATAAAAGACAAATGCCTTTTTTTGTCACTTTTTTTGCAATCTCTATCACCTCTTTCATATTGTTAGCAAGAAAACAATTAGGCTCCCACTTTTTTTTAATATTTTGCAATTCTTTATAAATTCTTTTTCCGGTTTCGGGCAAAAGGATTAAATTTTTGATTTTCTTTTTTAAGATAAAATGCAGAAGATTTTTAAAATTTTGTTTCCTTTCAAATCCTCCAAGAATGAGAGTTTCTACATCTGATAGGGCTTTAATTGCCTCAATCGTGGCTTCAGGGATAGTAGCAATAGAGTCATTATAATATTTTACCCCTCCAAATTCCCCAACAAATTCTAATCTATGCTCAAGTGGTTTAAATTCTTTAATTGCCTTTTCTATAATTTTTGGTTTTATTCCCAAAAGCGATGCCACCGCAACTGAGGCCATTACATTAAAAAGGTTATGCCTTCCTTTAAGCGGAATAACTTCAGGGGGAATGATTTTTTTACCCTCATAATAGATCCAATTATTTTTTAAATAACAACCCTTTTTATTTTTAACACCAAATGGAATTTTTAATGCTTTTGTCTTTTTTGCTAAATTTCTTAATTTTTTCATTTCATAATTAAACACAAAAACATCTCCTTCCTTTTGCCAGTAAGTTATATTTTTTCTGGCAGAAAAATATTCCTGAAAATTTCTGTAATAATCAAGATGGTCCCGATAGATATTTAAAAATACCGCAATTTTTGGACTTATTTTCAATCCCTGTAACTGATGGCATGACATCTCAAAGACAAAAAAATCTCTCTTTTTTCCAAAAAAATTCAAAGGGGGTCTTCCAATATTACCAATTAACTCAACACTTTTTTTTGCCTTTTTTAAAATTTGATAAATTAAACTTGAGGTTGTGCTTTTCCCTTTTGTTCCTGTAATTCCAATGGTTTGTTTTGCGTATTGCTCAAGAAAAATATCTGTTTGGGTTGTAATAATTTGGTTTTTTGAAAGATAAGGTGCTAGAATTTTTAGAGGGACCCCCGGGGTTTTAATAATTATTTCATAGTCTTTTAGGGCCTTAAGATAATTTTTCCCAAGATGAAACCTTGTGTTTTTATCTTTTTTAATCAGTTTTTTTATGTTATCGGGAAGCCTGTTAAAATTCAGCTGATCAGCTACCCCAATTGTTTTTTTGGGAAATTGCTTTCTTAAAAATTTAAAACTTGACTCCCCTTCCCTTCCGAGCCCTAAAATTAAAATTTTCTTCTCTTTTAATAAATTCAGCTTCATTTTATTTAGAATATCACAGTTTTTGCTTTTGGTAAAGAAAGGCGCCTCCCAAAAGAGAGGCGCTTAGAGCAAATTATTCATTCTCGATCAGCATCGCCGCCACTTTTTTTCGGAGAAGCTCCCATTCAAAAAGGACTCTTGCAATGTCCCCAACTACTTTCCAAACTTTTCTTTTATTTCCTCCCATGAGGGGTTCGATCATTACTGAGTTTCCATAGATACTGAAACCTAAAAATCTAAGTTCTCTTAAGTCTGTGGTTGATGAGGGATTAAGTTTTCTCAACTCATTTGCCAAGGGATGGTTTGAACGTTCATTGATTTCTTCTTCAGCGATTAGCCAGTTAGTCTTCATGATGATGACAAAGGAAGGTATTACATATTTCAGCCATCGGCTTGGTAGAGGTCTCTCTATCTTTCTTACTGCTATTTCTAAATCTCCATTTCTAAAGATCTTGTCAGGCCTATAATAATAACCTTCTTTTTCCTTTCTTCTCTGCCACCAAAGAAAAGCCCTCTTTAGGAAACCAACCATCTTGCACCTCCTTAAAACAATCTCGGCTGAGAAAACTTTCTCAAAGGAGCAGCTTCCTCAAGCCGTTTTTTGATTATTTCGCTATCTACCTCTCCCCAGTCAAATTCACTTACAGGAATTGGTTTTGCGATAATCAGTTCAGGATGAGCGCAGATTTCAAGATAATCACATCTCTCACAATGTTTGCCTATTATTCGGGAGAAGTCTTCTCTTTTTTGGCAAGAGAGAAAGAAATCAATAAGCTGCCCAAGCTCTAAAAAGTGGATATCTTCTCTTGGGGTGATAAGGGCTCTTTTGTCGATTTTCTCTCCGGTGATTGGATTTTTTCCCCGATATCCTAAAGGATAACGGATAATACCTCCTTCTTTGCGTCCATATTTTACTCTGAAAGCCCAACTATAAATGGTGAACTGAAGATCGCGATGAACAGGAAATTGGACTCTTGGGTCCTCTTCTCCAAAATCATACCAGGAAGTTTTTAGATCCAAAATATACCAATTTTTACCTTGTCCTCCCTGATAAGGAATTTCTCTTATTTGATCCATTGTTCCAACCAAGACTACATCGTATCTTTGTTTTTCTTCAACATCTGGAGCAGGAATTTTACTGAATGGAGCTTCAACAGCAATTGGCGGAGGAGCATCTTTGTTGTCCTTCCAGTATTTTCCAATCATTGAAGCTCCCAAGGCTCTGAATTTTTCTTTCTCTTCTTTTATTCCCTTTGGTGTGCTTCGGTCGAAACGAATTCGGCAAGGACTATGAAAAAACTCAGCATTTTTTTCTTTAAGAACATCGGAGAAAAGGGTATGCCACATTCTTATTGCTTTCTCTTTTGTTGTAGGGTAAAGAATTGTCTTTCCTCTTTTTATCCTTTGGGCCATTTGTGCAGGAGAAAGTCGATAGAAGCTGGCAATAAGTTGATGAACCGCCTGCCCGAAAACCAGCCAAATTGATATCGGTACTTCAATTCTCGGCTTACATTCGTAAATAAGAAAATACTTCCAAGGGCATTTAGTAAAAGTTAGAAGCTTGGTCGCCGAAACTTTAATCGCCATTTTCCACCTCCTTATTTTTAATGGGCTGTTTCAATCAACTATTTAATAACAAAAATTAACAGTTGTCAACTTTGCGTATTCTGCAATGTAAAATGACACCGAAAGGGTAATGCTTGTGCAATATAAAATGACACCGAAAAACC